>DATLBA010000022.1:0-2067 GCA_035527275.1 Phycisphaerae bacterium | reverse complement strand
TGGCAGGTTCCCCCACAGCCACAGGTTCGGACCCGCCAAGACGCCGCGGGCCGACCCGATTATCCAGCCTGCCGCGCGGTTCCGCAATGCAAAAGAAGCGGGCCCGCCTCACGCGGACCCGCCTATTGTGTGGTCTTATTTGCCGCATTGCCTGCGGTTTTTCGCATAGGCCGTCAGGCCGAGGGCTGGGCCTGGGCCTTCGCGGCCAGGTCGGCCGTCTTAGCCTCGGCTTCCTTGGCGAAGGCGGGGACGGCTTCGTCGCCGTAAAACTTGCGGATGTTGGCGGCCGCGCCGGCCTGGATCCGCACGATCCGGTCCGCGCCGTCGGCTGCGCGGAAGAGGTGGCGGAACCGGCCCTGGGGCTTCAGATATTCTTCGACACGCTTCCATCCTTCCTTCGGCGGGCGGTGGGGTTTGGTCTCGCCCTTGATGATCTCGTAGAGCGGGTAGCATCCGGTCTCGAACGCCAGGCGCGCGAGCACCGCCGTCTGAGCCGGGTCGCTCCGCCAGCCGAGCGGACAGACGGCGTGGACCTGCAGATACGCCGGGCCGTCGGCCGCGAGGCCGCGCTTGACCATGGCCGGGAGTTCGCGGTAGTAGCCGCACGACCCCACGCCGACGTACGGGATGCCGTGGGCCGCCATGATGGCGGGCATGTCCTTCTTGGGCCGGTCGTTGCCCCAGGACGCTTTGCCGGACGGGCTGGTGGTGGTCGAGGCGTCGAGCGGCGTGAGGCTGGAGCGTTGGATGCCGGTGTTCATGTAGGCTTCGTTGTCCCAGCAGCAGTAGAGCATTTTGTCGCCGCGTTCGAACGCGCCGGAGAGGCACTGGAGGCCGATGTCGGCCGTCCCGCCGTCGCCGCCCATGGCGACGATGTTCGTGCCTTCGAGTTTCCCCTTGTGCTTGAGGGCGTAATAGACGCCGCTTGCAATGGCGGCCGAGTTCTCAAAGAGGCTGTGGATCCAGGGGGCCGACCAGGACGACTGGGGATAGCGCGAGGTGAAGATTTCGGAGCAGCCGGTGGCATTGGTGAAGATGGAGCGCGGCCCTGCGGCCTGGGCGACGATGCGCATGGCGAGCGCCTCGCCGCACCCCAGGCACGAGGTGTAGCCGGGTTTCAAAACGCGATTGGTGTAATCGAACGGTACGGGTGATGCCACGTTTGCTCCTCCTTTTCAAGAAACCAACCCTACTTTCCGGCGCAGTTTGCTATGTCTTTTGCCATCCTATTGAATTCTTCCTGCGCATCGTTTAGACTTATTTGCATCCTTAGTGCGCGCAGGCTAAGGCACAGTTCATCATCCGGGATAGCCATCAAGCTTTTTAAGGCTTCCTGGCCTCTGTTGCACCATCTCATAGCCTCCGAGACATTTCCATCTGCCATGCAGCAGGCAACCATTGCCATATAGGCCGGGGTGTGGAAACAGCTGATTCTTATGGCAAAGCCTGCCAGCTTCTTGGCGATGTCAAGATCCCCTCTCTGTCCATGGCAGCTGGCCGCGCTTGTCAACGCGGCAGCAAACATGTCCACCACAAACTCGGGCTCACTGTAAAGCCCCGTCACTTCAGATCTTGAGGCCAGTGGCAAGAAGTTGTTTTCCAGCAACCCCGTTGCCTCCGCTAGGGACTTCAACTCCAGCGCCTGCGCGATTGACTCGAGCCTACCGCAAAGCTCCTGAAGCACTTCAAGCCGAAGCCTCTGCCACTTAGTGTCCTTCTGAAAGAGCTCTAACATGTTGAGGCCCTCGCGGCCTGGGCGACGATGCGCATGGCGAGCGCCTCGCCGCACCCCAGGCACGAGGTGTAGCCGGGTTTCAGGACGCGGTCGCTGTAGTCAAACGGTACGGGTGATGTCACGTTTTCGTCCTCCGCATTTCGGTGCGTTACGTCACATGCACGTTTTACATCAGCACGCGCCCACCAAGGTGGGCGGCTAAATGTTACGGCACGAGGTCGGGGAGCAACTCCTTCTTGAGGCGGAAGTATTCGTACGCCTTCTGGCGTTCGCCCTTCGCGACGCGCTGGATGATCTCGCGGATGCCGTCGGCCGGGACCTCGCGGCCGGCC
>DATLBA010000021.1:0-4541 GCA_035527275.1 Phycisphaerae bacterium | reverse complement strand
GATTACCGCGCGCTTGCGGGCGCGTTCCAGGTCCCCGGAACGAGCCGCGCGTGGAACCTTTACGGCGCGGGCCTCGAGAACCTGCGACTCGAGGAAAGCCCCACGCCCGAGCCGGCCGACGACGAACTCCTCGTCCGCATCGACGCCGTCGGCGTCTGCGCCAGCGACTGGAAGATGATCGCCCAGGGCGAGTCGCACACCCGGATGCGCGGCACGGACCTGGCGAACCACCCGACCGTCCCCGGCCACGAGGTGTCGCTGACGGTCGTCCGGGTCGGCTCGCGTCTGGTGGACAAGTACAATGTGGGCGAACGCTACGCCGTCCAGGCCGACATCTACGTGGACGCAGAGAACATTGCCTACGGCTACAAACTGCGCGGCGCCGACCAGCAGTATCAAACCATCGGTCCTGCAATCCACGAGGGCGGCTATCTGCTGCGGATTGATTCCCGCCTCGGTTACTCACAGGCAGCCCTCGCCGAGCCGTGGGCCTGTGTCTATCACGCCTACACCCGTCACCGAGAGACCCGGAGCGTCAAGCCCGGCGGAACGGCCTGGTATGTCGGCGCAGGTCCTCTGGGCCTGATGCACATCGAAAAGGGCATCCAGGACGGCGCGGGCACCATCATCGTGAGCGAATTTAAGGCCGACCGCCTCGAAAAGGTCCGGCGGACCCTCGCCCCACTCGCCGAGAAAAAGGGCGCTGCGCTTCACCTGGTGGACCTCACGAAGGATTCGATTCACCGCCACCTCGAGAAGAAAGGCGCGGACGACATTCTCATCCTCTGTCCCGTCGCGAAGGCCGCCGAGGAGGCACTCCAGCATCTGGCTAAGGGCGGCTACCTGAACATGTTCGCCGGCTTTCCGGACCGCGAGCGGGCGTGGATGCAGGTGAACCTGAACGACATGCATTACGGGGGATGGACGCTGCTGGCGACGAGCGGCTCACCCGTCGAGGCCCTCCGCCGCGCCCTCGACGAGGCCGCCGCCGGCCGCATCGACCCCGATAACGCCGTGGCCTGCGTCGGCGGCATCGACGCCGTCCGCGACGCCATCCACCACACGCACGAGGGCACCTACCCCGGCCGCATCGTCATCTATCCTCAGTTCGACATGCCGCTTGTGCCTGTCGAGGACCTCACGCCCGACGGCCGATGGACGAGGGAGGCGGAAGAGGCGCTCCTTGAAGAAAGGTTGCCGTAGAAACGGCCCCGCGGCGGCGCTTATGCTTCGACCGTCAAGCAGGCCAGGTCGAATCCCTCGTCGCTTTCGACCGCCGCCGCCGAGCAGACGGGCTTCTCGAGGTCCGTGAACGCTCCGCCGCTCACAACCCATTCGGCCGCCTCCTCGGCGGATTCCGCTTCAAAGGCGCTCGCGTATTCCTCTCGCGGATCGTTCACCTCATACGTGGCAAAATAGAACGCCTTGCCCGCTTCCAGGGCGAACGAGCGGACGTGCAGCCCGTCGTGCCGCACGATTCCACCCCAGCCCTCGTCGGCCCCGCGGGCGACCGCGACGGCGATGCGCGGCGTGTTGTAATCGTCCTTCTCGTAATCCAGCACGATGA
Organism: Phycisphaerae bacterium; assembly: GCA_035527275.1. GTDB lineage: Bacteria > Planctomycetota > Phycisphaerae > FEN-1346 > FEN-1346 > DATLBA01. Next base: position 2,974 of record DATLBA010000021.1, on the reverse strand, counting down.
GCGATTGGACCAGCGCGTCGCGGATGCTCATGCCGGAGGCGATCTTCTCGGCAATCGGGTCGGTCTGCGACCCGTTCGTCGCCACCGCCACGTTATTGGCCAACCGCACGCAGTTGTAGGCAATGTAGGGATTCTTCGAGAGGTCCGACTCGTGACCTTCGCGCGGCACGATGGCCAGACCGCGCGGCGTCCGGACGGTCCGGCGATTCGGAAACGAGCGCGACGACACCCGATACATGACCGCATTCTTCCCGCCAAGGGTGCGGCCCACGGCGACGATCCGGCCGACATACATACGCTGCCTCCTTTGAATCCGGCGATGCGGCCGCATGCCGCGCAGCCGCCTTCAAAGTGGAACGATAGCGAATGGACGGGGACGGTCAAGAAAATCCGCCGCAGGGAGGCTCACGTTTCGGAATCATCTTCGGCGGACTCGGGCGGCCCAGGAGGCGCCGATTCGCCGGCCAGCGGCGAGGACGGTTCCTTCGCCTCGGCGCCCGCCTCATCCTGGCCCTTCTCAAAGGCCGCACGCGCTTCCTCCCGGGTAACCTGCAGCGCCACCGACAGCGACTCGACCCGCTCGGCCGGCGGCACGATGACGCCGGCGGAGATGGTGTACTGAAACGCTTCCTCCGCGGAGATCGGCAGGTCGATGACCTCTCGGCGCGGAACCGCCACGATGTAACCCGTCACCGGCGTGGGCGAACTCGGCACGAACACCGTCAGCAGTTCCTGTTCCGTGTGTTTCGATAAGGCGCGGAAACTTCGCCCCGTCACAAATCCGACCGACCAGACGCCTCGCCGGGGATACTCAATGGCCACCACGCGGCGAAACTCCATCGCCCGCTCCGAAAAAAAGAACTCCGAAACCTGCTTGGCGCCGGGATAAATACGCCGAAGCAGCGGCGCCCGCACCACCCACGTCTCGAAGAAACGATAAATGCGGCTGCCGATGAACGTCCCCAGAAAGTAGGCCGCCACGCAGACGCCGATGATCGCGACCACCACCCCCACCCAACCCAGCCAGTACTGCGCATACCATTGTTCCGCCTGGTCCACCGGCACCTCGATTGCATACGCGAGGACATGGATAATCGCCAGGTTCACATATTTACCGAGGTAGTTGTAGATGAAGGAAATGCCCAAGACGAGGACGACGATGGTCAAAAACGCGGGCACCAGCGCCGCCAGACCGCGCCAGAACGAGCGTTTTACGCCTCTCAGGATTCTCATCGCGCTGCCCCGCAACCCCCCTCGAGCGCCCGACGACGAGAGGAGATGATACCAGAACCCCCCGCCTTTCGCAACCGGCCAAGAAACGGGATTGGCGTAACGTGTTCTGTGTAAATTCTGTTGGCCGGGGGTGGCTGGAGCCTGGAGCGGAAGCCCAGCCTCCAGGTTCGGCCGGACACGCAGGCGGGTGCGGGACTCGCGCCTTTCGGGGTTCCCCTTCCGCACCTCCCCTAACGGGAACGAGCCGCCCGGCTTTGGCCCTTCGGCGGCCGTGGACGGTCATGAGGGCGGTTACGCGGACTTTGTGAGTCGCTGGGGACGTGGACGGCCAACAAAGGATATCATATATGGGGGGTGGACCGGCTCCGATGGCCCTTATCCTGGGCTTATGGCGGACTCCTCAGCACTCCCCCTCACGAATTTTTCTCTAGTGGTTTGCCTTTTCGGGGTTTTCGTGTATAATGGGGTGGCTGAGGTAGCGGCCCAGCCAAGACGCATCCGGGGAAAAACGGGCGAAACGCATCCCCTTACATCTGCAAGGGCAGGAAGTGCACGGCCCCCAGGCTGTTTCAGGGTCAGTGCAATGCCCTATGTTTCGCTCGGTTGCGTAGAGGGCACGCAAACGATGTGCGAATCGAACTGCCGTATTGGAATTGGCGCAGCGCTGGTCGTGTTGCTGGCCGGCGCGTGTTTCGGCGCCAGCATTTCAACGCAGCACACTCCTGCCATTTTTGTCGAGGACCACCCGGCCTCGGGCGGAACGATGACAGCGTCCAGCCAGGACCTGCTCGGGGTGTATCTGGCATCCGCCTCCGAACCGGTGTCCGGCGACGGGGAGACGCTGTTCATGGCCGTTGTGGAGGCCGGGCGAGACTCGTCCGGTGTCTCGCACGACAGCCGGCCGATTGTCTTCGCAGCGCCCCTCGAACCCGAACCGACGGTGCAGCTGGCTTCGTTTGCTTACCCGCGAATTACCGGTCTGGCAGGCGGGGGCTCCGACGAACGCGCGGTGCCCTTGGCGAATGCGAACGTTCTGGCGCTGAGCCCGGGCGGCTTTGGCCGTGTGATGAGCGGCAAGCCGGACGCCGGGACCGAGAACTGGATCTATGCGAACGAGACGGCAATCAGTTATATCCGGCCGCACGTCAACATGCAGATGATGCTGTCGGTGGAGTTGCGGGGCGGCGGCGAAACGGATGCGTTTGAGGGCTCCAGCCTGAACCCGCACGCCTCTCTGGTGGTGGACCACAAGAAGGAGGTGGACTCGGCGGACATCGGGACGGCGACGGACCGATTCGGCCGCAGGCCCGCTCCGGTGCCGGTTGACGAGCCACAGACCGCCGTCGCCGCAGGACTCGACCTCGGCTTACTTCCGACCTTCCTGGCCCAGATGGGCCTGAACGTGTCGATCGTAGCGTCGCGCGGCCGGGAGACGGGCGACCTGAGGATTGCGCTGGTCGGCACGGCGGAACTGCCCGTCGATTTGCCGCCTCGCGAAGAACCAAGAAGGCACTTGGCGGTCAATCCGCTGGGGGTGGTGTCAAACCCCTGGCAATACCCCAGTGGTGCTATCGGTGGAGGAATCGTTCCGCCCCCAGAGGGCAACGGCAACGGCAACGGCAACGGAGGACCCATTCCAATCATCCCTGTTATTCCCGAGCCGGCCACTGTGTCGTTGATGGGGGCGGCGCTTGCGATGATGGCGCTGCGTTGCTGGCGGCGCCGGCGATAGCCGTATTTC
>DATLBA010000020.1:0-4484 GCA_035527275.1 Phycisphaerae bacterium | reverse complement strand
CGGGATTCGCGCGGCGGATGGTGTGGCACACGCCGAGTTCCGTGCAGAGGATGAACGCCTTGGCCGACGACTCGGACACGCGCCGGATGATCTGGCTCGTCGAGCCGACGAAATCCGCCAGCGCCACCACGTCGCGCGTGCACTCCGGGTGGACGAGAACCTCGGCCTCGGGGAACTCGCGCTTTCGCGCCGCGATGTGCTCCGCCAGGATCCGGTGATGCGTCGGGCAGAAGCCCGGCCAAAGAATCACATTTCGACGCCCCGTCTGCTGCGCGACGTAGTCGCCGAGGCTCTCGTCGGGAACGAAGAGGATCGGCCGGTCCTTCGGGATCGACTCGACGACGCGGACCGCGTTGGCGCTCGTGCAGCAGATGTCGCTCATCGCCTTGACGGTGGCGGAGGAGTTGACGTAGCAGACCACCGCCGCGTCCGGGTGCCGGCGCTTCGCCTCCGCCAGTTCCCTCGCGGTGATCATGTCGGCCATCGGGCATCCGGCGTTCGGGTCCGGCATGAGGACCGTCCGCTCGGGGTTGACGATCTTGGCGGTCTCGGCCATGAACCGCACGCCGCAGAGGACGATCACCTCGGCTTCGACGCTGCGGGCCTCGCGGGCCATGGCCAGACTGTCGCCGACGATGTCCGCAATGTCCTGGACCTCGGGCGTCTGGTAATTGTGCGCGAGGATGACGGCCCGCCGATCGCGCCGGAGGCGGGCGATTCTCTCGACCAATTCGGATGGCGGCAGGCGATCCAGCGACGTCACGACTTCCCTCCCTTGCCTCTGCGACTTCGGGTTCGTTCCGTGCCGTACAGCCCCGCATTATAGGTTTTGCCACCGGCGAGGTCCACCGCCAAAAGCGCAGCCGCGGGGCCATCCGCTTCTTGCGTCGGCGCGCCGGCCCGATTAGAATGCTTCGCCACGACCTGCGCCGCCCCGGGAGAACGGCTGTGACGAACGTTGAAGAGATGACAGAAGAAACGACCAGCGAGGAACGTCCCTCGCGGCCGGAAAACTGCGACGCGCCGGACACGAGGCCCCTCCAGGAGATCATCGACAACCTGCCGTACGGCGCCGTGGTCCTCGTGGGCGCAGCGATTCTGTGGATGGGTGCGGGAGCGGGCGTCTGGCGCTGGCTCGCTCCGGCGCTGTTCATCGCCTATGGCGTGGCGGGGACGGTCTGGATCATGGCTTTCATCTGTCCGTACTGCCACTTTTACGACACGCGCCTCTGCCCGTGCGGCTACGGGCGCATTGCCCCGAAACTGCGGGCGCGCCAGGGTCCCGACGGTTTTGCACGGCAATTTCGCCGGCACATTCCGGTGATCGTGCCGCTCTGGTTCATTCCGCTCGTGGCCGGCATCGTCTTCCTCGTGAACGCCTTCTCGTGGCTCCTGCTTGTCCTGGTGGTTCTCTTTGCCGTCAATGCGTTTGTCGTTCTGCCCCTGGTGTCGCGTGAGTACGGCTGCGCGCGGTGTCCGCAGAAAGACGCCTGCCCCTGGATGGCCAAGTGCCGTTCCTAGTAGTCCGTTGCAGTTCGTTTGTGGGGTGGCATGCTCACGGCGTCCGTTCCGTGGGCATGCATGGCCACGCAACGGAGCGTGGCCATGCCACCCGGCAACCATCAATCGTAGTGCAACGGACTACTAGCCGCCGGGGGGCCGTGAGCCCGCTTGGCCGGCAACCTTGACACAATCGCCCAAGCGGGCTATAGTTAGCCCGCCGTCGGCCTTGCGGGGCCGCGAGCGGCCGTGCGGGTACGCGCGTAGCTCAATTGGATAGAGCACCGGCCTACGGAGCCGGGGGTTGGGGGTTCGACTCCCTCCGCGCGTGCCATTGAAACTCAAGGGCGCGGCCGGCGCCCGTCGATAAATGCGGATGCCCCCTTGGCGGGGCGGTCGGAAGCAAATGGGTTCCCCGGTAGCTCAATGGTAGAGCGCGCGGCTGTTAACCGCTAGGTTGCAGGTTCAAGTCCTGCCCGGGGAGCCATGCAGTAGAAACCGCAAAGCGGTTTCACTGCATGGCTACGCCCGCAGTGAAACGAGCGAAGCCCCGCCGTGAGACGGGCGAAGCGAGTTTCTACTGCCGGGCGAGCCGGCGGTTCAAGGACGGGCACGTGCACTACGTCTACGTCCTGCTCTGCGGCGACGGCCATCTCTACACGGGCTATTCGTCAAACCTCCGAGAGCGGGTGCGGCAGCACGAACGTGGAGAGGTTTTCTCCACCAAGAGCCGTCGGCCCGTAAAACTCATTTTCTACGAGGCCCTTTTCCACGCGGCGGACGCGAAGCGCCGAGAGAGGTATCTTAAGACGACGGCGGGCAAGCGGGCGCTTCGTCTCATGCTCCGCCGCTTCTTTCAGGACCGCGCCGGGTCTCGATAGTCGAGCCATCGCCCGCCCTTAAAACCCCGCCTGCCGGCGGGCAAGCCTCGCGCGGCCCCTGAGCCCGCCGATGGGCTCTCGTTGGCATGCCGAGTTAGTTAACGGTAAAAAAACGTTCGGCCGCCCGAAAGCAACCCTGTCGAACCACCGGCAAGAAGTGGACCGGCCGGGGTTCGCAGCCGGGTCGCTGCGCTCGGTCTATGGAGGTTCTTATGCCCATCCGCATAAAACGCCACGATGAAAGCGTGTCCTTGACGCAACCGGCTGATGTTGCAAGAATTGGGTTAGAATTGTCTCCGCATTCGCGGGCGTCTTGTGCGGCACTCTAAACCGGATTTGGGGTATTAGGCGGATCGGCCTAAACATTGTTGTGCCAGCAAAGGGGAAATCGAATGCTTCTCAAAGTCGATACTGAAAGGGCGCTGGCGACCAAAGCGCCGAGCGTTCGTCTCGCGCACTTCGGCCTTGACGAACGGGGGCTTCAGAACATTCTATTCCGCGCGTTAGATAGGCTAATCCCTGATGACGAACTCCTTCTCATCATGCAATCGCGTCACTGGAGGGAGGAGCCGGACCTCATGGCTCTTGACGCCAGAGGCACTCTCTACATCTTCGAGCTCAAGGCATGGGAATCTCATTCTGAAAACATCCTGCAAGCTCTTCGCTATGGCCAGATATATGGACAGTACAATTACGAACAGCTCGATCAGATGTTTCGGACCTTCTACAGAGGAAAGAAGTCTCTCCGGGAGGTACACCAAGCCACGTTCGACGTGTTCCTTGACGAAACGGCCTTCAACGCCGCCCAAGTCTTCGTCGTAATGACGAACGGCGTAGATCACAGGACTCGAGAGGCTGTGCAATACTGGCGGAGTCGCGGCCTCGATGTGCGTCCATGGGTCTACCGCGTCTACGAGGACGCCGACCTCAAGATGCTTCTCGAAATCTCGCGGTTTGCCACTGAGGATGATCCCTATGAGGATATCCAAGAGGGTTACTACATCGTCAACACGAATTATCGGAACGACCCGAAGGACCACGAGATGATGCTCAAGGAGCGCGTTGCCTCAGCGTTCTTTACCCCGTGGAAGGAGAAGATTGCACGCATCAACAAGGGGGATGTGGTCTTTCTCTACCAATCCGGAGTTGGGATTCTCGCGGTTGGCGTTGCAAACGGCAAGCTACAGAAACGCGCTTACCAAGGGAATCCCGACAACAAAGACGAGGACTTCTCGATGCCGTTGACAAAATTCGAGTTGGTTGATCCGCCAATGGCTCCATCTGAGATCAAGGAGACCTGCGGCGTCAACTACCGATTCATGAGCACCCTATTCTCAATTGATGCAGAGGCAGGCCGAAAACTTGAGACCATCCTCAGATCACGGAAGAAGAAATAGGTAGGCACGACAACCGCCTTGACCATGCCGCTGACAGCGTGCGGACGCGTTTGTCAGCGTCTGGTCAGGCGTGGGATTCTGGGCGTTCGGCAAGCGCGCAAGGCCAAACTCCAACCGACTCACCCACTTACGGCGCGGTTAACGACCGTGTCCAATCCGCACCCCCAGCCCGTCATCTCGAACTTCCGGCGGGTAAGTATGCAGTAGAGAAACTCGCCGGACAACGCACTGGCCGCACAGCGGAGGTCGTTGTGGGCTTGTCCGCCGTAGCCCCCTGGGCGAAGGCGGAAGCCTTGGCGAAGGAAGGTTCCACGACGATCCCAACCGCATGTCCGACGAGGATCGCCTGGGCGAGGTCGCCGCCCTCCTTGCCGCCGGGCCGCCGCATTTTACCCGATTCATCCCCCGCCGGGCCGCGGATGGTCCGGCTTCCCCTTCAATCGCACGCCCGGATGCGTATAATGGTGCAGCGCGGCGACGGGCGATGCGGTCCCCGTTTGCCGGACCCGGCCAGGAAGGGAAAGATGCAGGACTCGCTTCCCATTTCGCTTCGCGTCTCGGTCACGGACCGCTGCGACGAGCGGTGCCTCTATTGCCGGCCGCCCGAGGGCGTCGCCCTCGTCTCCCACGAGGAGGTCCTGCGCCTGGAGGAGATCCTGCGTTTCGTCCGTTTCGTGCGGGACCGCTTCGGCCTGGCGAAGGTCCG
>DATLBA010000019.1:0-2798 GCA_035527275.1 Phycisphaerae bacterium | reverse complement strand
CACGGATGCAGTTCAACCCGCGCCCACACGCCCATCGTGAGCAAGGCGCAGCAGGGCAAGTTCGGGGCGGAGTACGGCCGGCGGAAGGCAGGCGGCAAGGGCAGCATGAAGGGCATCACGACCGCCGAACTGCGGTCACACCTGAAGGAGTCCAAGGGGAAGAAGTTGCCCAGGTACTCCACCAGTCCGGGGGCCGCGCTGATGCGGAGAAAGACCTAAGCGACAACCGGGCTTCGGCCTGGATGACGACCGGGGGGCAGCGGTTCCCTGACCCGGCTTACCGCTGCCAATCCCCGTTACCCTGAAGCCGGGTCACAAAAGCCGGGTCCAGCGAGCGCGTGTAGCGCTCGGGCCCGGCTTTCTTTTTGGGCCGCAGACGTGGTAGCCGACAGGACCAAGTGCCAATAGGCCAGCCACCGACGCCAGACTGTTTCGCGGACGCCGTTCGTGGACACGTGCCCGGACGGCCAAACGACGGGAGTGACGAGATGGTAACGGACAACGTAGCGACGGAACCGCGGGAAGCGCCGATTGCGGCGCCGGAACCGACCGGGGTGGAGGATGGGCTGACGCCGGCCTCGCTGTACGGCGGGGCAGCCAAGCCGCCCGAGAAGCCGGACGAGAAGGCCGAGGCAGACACCAAGGAGAAACCCCCGAAGGCCACCCCCAAGGCCGGCACCAAGGCCGACGCCGAACCGGATTCGGCCCAACAGCAGCGGCAGTGGGACGAGGACCGCCAGCGGCGCGATCAGGACCATGCCAACGAGCGAAAGGCGCTCCTCGGCCAAGTGGACCTGATGAAAGCCCAGATGACCGCGCTTCAGACGCAACTCGCCGAAGCCGGCAAGACGGGTGCCGATGAGGAGGCGGGCAGGAAGCGCCTTGCGGCTGCGGGACAACTTGAGGGCCTGATGGCGGGGCTGAAGGAAGAAGCCGATCCGGCCGTCATCGCGGTAGCGGTTCAGAAGATGGGCGCCCTGATGGCCGACCTGATCGTCACCCCGACGCCCGGTAGCGCTATCGACGCCTCTCAGGTTCAGGAGATTCTGGATCGTCTCGGCCAGATCGAGACAGGTTTTCGAGACCTGTCGGCCGAGACGGCTGCCCAGGCGTCGGAAGCGAACCTTGAGAAGATGTTGCGCGCCCTGGACCACGAGTTCAGCCCCGGGAGCGCGAAGTACCGGAACGCGGCCGTGAAACGGGCCAGGGACATGCTGGGAGCCGAGGGACGGACGGTTGACAGCCCGCCCACTCCCCTGGAAACCCAACTGGCCTTGCGCAATGCGTACATGGCTGAGGCGGCCGGCGACAAGAAGCCCGGCGACATGCCGGGCGGCAAGGCAGGCGTTCTGCCCGGCGACACGGGCACGGGCGGTTCCGCCGCTCCCTTCGCAATGGGTCCGGCGGGAACGCTCGAGGAAGTCCTCGCCGACAAGATGAGAAAAGGAGAGGTGCGGTAGGGGCATGAAGCCGGGGCTGCGCCCTAACAGGAAAGGCGCAGGCTCATGTCAAACACAAACATCACCAACAGTACCCGCGACACGTGGTTGCGGACGGTAGGGAAAGAGGTTTTCCTTCGGCTCGCCTTCCTCGCGATGCTCATGGAGCACCGCAAGATCGTGCTGAAGGGCGGCACGAACATCAAGAAGACGATTGTGAGCGATGATCTGGAATCGCTCGCCCAGTCGTACACCGAAAACGAGGGCCTGACCGGCGGGACGAAGACCGTCCTGGCCCTGCCGAAGTTCGGCTGGAAGTACTTCCAACTCCCCCTTGAGTATGGCCTCCGCGAGGAACTTGAGAACCACGGCGCCCCCTCCGATGTTGCGCCGGTGGATCTGGTGGAAACGCTGACCACCGTGGCCCACAAGTCCGCCCGGCTGAAGATGAACAGCATGGTCTACGGCGACAACGGCGGCGTCGCCACCGACACGACCGGCGCCGATTTCCAGGGTCTCATCGCGGCGCTCGACCATTCCGTCACCTACGGCACGCGGAGCCGGGGAACCACGCGGGCCACGGGCAATCTGTGGCAGTCGGTCAGCCTGGCCGACTCGTGGACCGACCAGGACACCGCGATGGCGGCGAGCATCCCCAACCTCCGCGCCCTGGTCTCACGCTGCCGCCGTTACCGGCCGGGCAACGCCAAACTGTACTGCATCGTCGGCGAGGCGTTGTTCCAGCAGTATCAGAGCCAGATCGAGGCCCGCCACTTCTACAGCCGTGAGGGCAAGGCCGGGACGCTGGCGAAGTACGGGTTCAACACCTTCGAGATCGACGGCGTGGAGTTCGTGCAGGAATCCTACCTGACCATCACCAGCGCCACCAACGCCCACAACACCTCGTACTACCCGCCCACCTGGATGTTCATCATCGACCCCGAGACGTGGGAACTGCGGCTGCACCCGAAGCGGGCGCTCAAGATGACCGGCTTCACCTGGCAGGGCGATCAGGTCGGCGGTCAGGACAAGTGGCTTGCCCGCATCATGGCGGCCGGGAACCTCGTCTGCTGGCAGCCGAACGCAAACTGCTTCAAGTCCAACGTCACCTAGACGGCGGACTGACAGCGCCCGCCGAGAGAATCGGCGGGCTTGGGAAAGGAGTTCTCTCATGGCAAACTTCACGATTGACAGCGAAGGATTTTACCTGGTCGATCAGTTTCCCGGTGTTCCGGATGTCAGACTCAGCGTCCCGAAGGACGGATTCACCGGCGCCGACCATCACAACGTCTCGGCTGCCGCCTACCCCATCGGCACCAAGATTCAGGTGTACAACAAACTCACCGCGGCCGGGGCAGG
>DATLBA010000018.1:0-3501 GCA_035527275.1 Phycisphaerae bacterium | reverse complement strand
ACAAAGACCTAACGTTCGCCAGAAAATCTAGTCACCCCCGGGGTCCCGCGGGAGACCGATTTCGCTTGAAACACCGCCCCGAGCGCGTAAACTGAAGGGTCTGAACGGTCAGGCGAAGAACCGAAGGAGAAACCCATGGCGAACGTCTATCAGGGCCGGCTGGTGGCGGGGAAGCACCGGTTCGGCGTCGTGGTGTCGCGGTTCAACGAGTTCATCTCGTCGAAACTGCTGGGCGGGTGCCTCGACGCGCTGGAGCGTCACGGGGCGGACCCGGAGGCGGTGGACGTCGTCTGGACGCCGGGCTCGCTCGAGGTGCCGATCGTCGCGAAGCGTCTGGCGGAGAGCGGCCGGTACGGGGCGGTCATCTGCCTCGGGGCCGTCATCCGCGGCCAGACGCCGCACTTCGACTACGTTGCGGCCGAGGTCGCCAAGGGCGTCGCGCGCGTGGCTCTGGAGAGCGGCGTGCCGGTCATCTTCGGGGTGATCACGGCCGACACGCTGGAGCAGGCGATCGAGCGGGCGGGGACGAAGGCGGGCAACAAGGGCGCCGACGCCGCCGCCGGCGCCATCGAAATGGCCAACCTCCTGGACGCGCTGCCGTCGGGCAAGCGCGGCCGATAGCGCCGGGGGCGCGGCGCCTGGCCGACGGCGGGGCGCGAAGCAGTCGGACCACTCCCATGAAGCAGCGAGAGTTTGCGCGCCGGATCGCCCTTCAGGCGCTTTTCCAATTGGATTTCCGCGGCGAGGCGTTCGGGCCCGAGACGGTCGATTTTCTCCGTTCGAGTACGAGGGACCCGGAGGTGTATTTCTTCGCGCGGCGTCTGACGGAGGGCGCGTGGGCCTGGCGCCAGGACGCCGACCTCCTCATCCAGGAGGCGGCCGAGCACTGGGACGTCGACCGCATGGCCGTCCTGGACCGCAACATTCTGCGCCTGGCCTCGTGGGAAATCGCGTGCTGCGACGACATTCCGGACCGCGTCGCCATCGACCAGGCGATCGAGTTGGCGAAGCGATTCGGCTCGGCCGAGTCCGGCTCGTTCGTCAACGGCGTCCTGGACCACGTCTTCAGGATCATCCAGGCCCGGCGCGAGGCCGGCGCGGCCGCAGCGAAAGAAACGGCCGGCGACCCCGGCAAGGAGTGAGAGGCGCGATGGTGATGAAAGGTTGGCTGGCGAAACTCTCCCAGGGCCTGGCGAAGACGCGCTCCCGCCTTGCCGACGGCCTCCGGGACCTCTTTCGCGCCGGACGAAAAATCGACGCCGAGTTCCTCGAACAACTCGAGGAGACGCTCATTCTGGCGGACATCGGCGTCGCCGCCACCACGCGCATCCTCAACGACCTGAAGGCCCGCTACCGCGACCGCGAGATCCAGCCGGGCGACGACCTCGTGGCCCTCATCAAGGAGGACCTAAAGGAAACTCTCGGCGATGCCGACCGCGAGGTCCATTTCGCACCCGCCGGGCCGACCGTCGTCCTGGTGGCGGGCGTGAACGGCTCGGGGAAGACGACGGCGGTGGCGCGGCTCGCGCACCTTTTCCTCGCGCAGGACAAGAAAGTGCTGCTGGCGTGCTGCGACACGTTCCGGGCCGCGGCCGACGAGCAACTCGCCATCTGGGCGACAAGAGTCGGCGTCGACATGATCCGCCACCAGCCGGGCGCGGACCCCGGGGCCGTCGCCTTCGACGCCGCCGAGGCCGCCGTTGCGCGCGGCATCGATGTCCTGGTGGTGGACACGGCCGGGCGCCTCCACACCCAGGACCACCTGATGCGCGAACTCGGGAAGATTCGCCGGGTCCTCGAAAAGAAAATCCCCGGCGCGCCCCACGAGGTGCTCCTGGTGCTGGACGCGACGACGGGCCAGAACGCCATCCAGCAGGCCAAGGAGTTTCGCGCTGCGATCCAGGTGACGGGCGTGTTTCTGGCGAAACTGGACGGGACGGCCAAGGGCGGCATCGTCCTGGCCGTCAAACGCGAACTGGGGATTCCGGTGAAGTTCGTCGGCATCGGCGAGAAGGCCGACGACCTGGCCCCGTTCGACCCCGACGCGTTCGTCGAGGCGCTGTTCGGCGGCGGGTGACCAGACTACTATTGCGAGGCAGGGGGTTCGTGGTATCATGCTATCGGTCCCAGGAGGTTTAGAGCCGTGGTGCCTCAAATCAGTGAAGTAAGAATCAGGAACTACAAGAGCATTGCCCAGGCGGCAGTGACCCTGGGGCCTTTCACCGCCCTCGTGGGGCCGAACGGGTCCGGCAAGAGTAACTTCATCGATTCCCTGGCCTTCGTCCAGGAGTGCCTCGCGGACTCCATCGAACTGGCCTTTAAGAATCGCGGCGGCATTAACGCGGTGCGCCGGAAGTCGGGTGGGCACCCCACCCATATTGGAGTCGAACTCGCTCTTCAGTTGAGCGACGGGGGCACTGCCAACTACGGCTTCGAAATCTCCGCAGGCAAATCAGGCGCATTTCGGGTCGCGACGGAATCATGCGTCGTCCGCCCTTTCATGGGTCCGGAAGTCAAATTTGAGGTGCGGAACGGGGTCTTTACGAAGGAGATTCGTGGAATAAGGCCGAAGGTCTCATCGGACCGCCTCGCACTGTACGCCGCTTCCGGCACTGACGAGTTTAGGCCGGTTTATGATTTTCTTACGTCCATGCGGTTCTATTCCGTGGCGCCTGAGCGGCTCCGCGAACTCCAGAATCCGGATCCGGGCGATTTCTTGAAGCATGACGGCAGCAACGCCGCCGCCGTGCTCAAGCGGCTGGCTGAAGAGAGCAAAGGCAATGAGAGATATGCGCGTCTGTGTCGGCTGCTCTCGAAAGTCGTGCACGGGCTACAGGGAGTTGAGTACCACCCCGTTGGACAGAAGGAAACACTCCAGTTCAGACAGGACGTGGGGCTGAAGCACCCGTGGCGATTCGACGCGTTGAACATGTCGGACGGCACTTTGCGATCGCTCGGTTTGCTTCTGGCGGTGTACCAGGTCGGGAAGGCGTCCGTCGTCGCGGTCGAAGAGCCGGAGGCGACCGTGCATCCGGCCGTTATGGAATTGATTGTCGAGGTCCTTCTGGACGCCGCTCAGGACCGGCAGGTTCTCATCACAACGCACAGCCCGGATATCCTCGACCACAAAGGCATCCACGATGAGCAAATTCGGGCTGTAACGATCGACCAGAACTGGACCCTGATCTGCCCACTGTCTCAGGCCAGCCGCGACGCGGTTCGCGAGCACCTGTACACGGCGGGCGAACTTCTGCGGTCAGGCGAGTTGACACCAGATGTTCAGACGGCCAGAAAGGCCGCAACTCAGCCCGATTTGTTCTCCTCGTTCACCCCTTCGGATGCACAACCGGAATGAGCCAATCAATTGCCCCAATTGTGGAAGGCCAGTCCGAGGCGGAAAGCGTCCCCATCCTGCTGCGCCGTATCATACGCGAAACTCTGAGCGTATCGAATGTTGAGGTCGTACGGCCCTTCCGAGTGAAGCGAAACCGAATCGCAAAG
>DATLBA010000017.1:0-3562 GCA_035527275.1 Phycisphaerae bacterium | reverse complement strand
GGACGACGTGGGCGGCCTGGAAGATGTCAAGCGGGAACTCATCGAAGCGGTCGAATGGCCGCTGAAGTATCCCGAACTCTATGCCGAGGTCGCCGTCAAACCGCCGAAAGGCATCCTCCTCTCCGGGCCCCCGGGCTGCGGAAAAACGCTGCTGGCCAAGGCCGTCGCAAGCGAGACCGAGGTGAACTTCATCGCCGTCAAAGGCCCCGCCTTGCTTTCGATGTATGTCGGGGAATCGGAGAAGGCCGTCCGCGAGGTCTTCCGGAAGGCCAAGCAGGCCGCGCCCTGTATCATTTTCTTCGACGAGATCGACGCCCTGGTGCCCATCCGCGGTTCCGCCGGCTCGGACTCGCACGTGACCGAGCGGGTCATCAGCCAGTTCCTGACCGAACTGGACGGCGTGGAGGAACTGGGCGCAGTGCTGGTGCTCGCGGCGACCAACCGCCTTGACATGCTCGACCCCGCGCTCCTGAGGCCCGGGCGGTTTGACCTTTTGCTGGAGATTCCCCTGCCGGACCTCGCAGGCCGGCGGAAGATCTTCGAGATCGGGCTTCGCGGCAAGCCCGTGGCCAAGGACGTCCGCCCCGAGGAACTGGCCGCCTTGACCGACGAGACATTCACGGGCGCAGACATTCAGGCGGTTTGCACGAGGGCGGCCCTCGAAGCCCTCCGAGAGGCCGTTGCGAAGACAGGCGTGGGGAAGCCTGATAAGAAGCCCAAAGCGCTGGTCACCCGGATACACCTTGAGCGTGCCCTGGAGAGCGTCCGCGGCAACGGCCCGACGGCCCCCTAGACGAGGTGGCACACATGGACGAGCGGGAGATCGCCATGGAGCCGGATGGGGTTTATCTGTATTGCTTCGCGCGCCGCGGCAGGGTCGGTGATATCAGGCTTCCCGGCGTTGACGGGCGCGAGGGCATCGCCGCGCTGGAGGCGGGCGCCGTGGCCGCCGTCTTCAGCCGGGTGTCCCTCAATGGTTTCAGCGGTCCGGACGCCGAAGCCAACTTGCAAGACCTCAAGTGGGTGGCGCCCCGCGCCTGTCAACACGAACGCGTGGTCGAGGAGGTGATGCACTTCGGGCCCGTCGTGCCGGTCAGGTTCGGCACGGTTTTCTCGTCCCGGCAGCCCCTGGAGAAACTCCTTGCCGAGAAAGGCGAACAGATCTCCAGAATTCTGGACTGGGTCTCCGACAAAGAGGAATGGGCCGTTAAGGGCTTTGTGGACACCCGCAAGGCACGGGAGTGGCTGACGGCAGCGGATCCCGTCCTGGCCGAACGCCAGCGGCGGTTGCCGGACGCCCCCGGGGCGCGCTACTTGCAGCAAAGGCAGCTCGACACGGAAGCGGGGAAAGCGTTGCTCTTGTGGCAGTCCGCCGGCGCCGAACAGATCCGGGACGAGATCCAGCACGAGGCGGTGGATGTCTGTCCGCTGAAGTTGCAGCCCAAGAGCGCACTGGAGGGCGGCGCAAAAATGGCACTGAACCTGGCCGTCCTCGTGCTGCGCGACCGGCTGCCCGAGTTTCACGCTCGTGCCGAAGCGATCGGTGCCGCCTACGCCGAGCAGGGGCTCTCGATCAAGGTCTCAGGGCCGTGGCCCCCTTACAACTTCTGTCCCCCCTCGGAAACACGCCAGAATGAAACACTTGGTGTATTGCGTTCTTCGTGATGCAGAGCCCGCGCGGGGTGTTGCCGTGGCGGGCGTCGAGGGATGCCGCGTTTCCTTAATGGCCGAGGACGGGCTCGCGGCGGCATTCTCGCTCGTGCCGGAGACGTGCCTAGCGCCGAGCGTGCCTCGCGCGGCGGCTTACGCCCGAGTGGTTCAGGTGTTCCACGAGACCGCCACCGTGTTGCCCTTCCGCTACGGTTGCTTTCTCGAAGACGCCGGTGCGGTTGTCGAACTGCTGCGCGCTCGCCGGCGCGAGTTCCGGGAGTCTCTGGAGGAGTTGGATGCATGTGTGGAAATGGGCGTTCGGGTGCTGCTCAGCGGCCGTGAGAACAGCACGCGCCGAAAAGCGCCCCATGCCCCGACTCCTTCCTCAGGAAAGGCCTACCTGGCCGATCGGAAAGCCCACTATGTCCACAAGGACGGCGACGACGAGGAATCCGTCGCTGCGACCGAGAGGGTGCGCCAGGCATTCAAGAATCTCGTTGTGAAGTCCGAGGCCGAGGTGTCTTGCGCGGACGGCCGCCGGCTGGTTTCGGTGTTCTTCCTCGTGCCCCGCGACAACATGGGACGCTTTCACGAGATGTTCAGGCAACTCCAGGGCAGGAGCCCCCAGGCAATGCTGGTCACCGGCCCCTGGCCGCCGTACAGTTTTGCCTGCCGCGATGGACTCGCCCAGCGCCCGCATGGGGTTTCTGTTCCTTAAATAGGGAGCCCGCTCCCTACAGGCGACGCCAGATGTGCGACGCGGCCCAAGCCCGCCGGCAATCCTCCTCCTGTCGCAAACTGTCGTAGCGATATTGATACGGCCCTTGGAAAATCCAAGGGAGGCCGGTTGTGTTGTGGCATGGTATTTGCCCCCTCTTATACCGTCCGGTGTTCGGACACGGGCGGTCGCCGGTGAAGGGATAGGTGCCCGATATCCTGGATCCTCCTACGCGTTGGGATCGGGCGAACTGAAGGAGGTCGGAAGATGGCTCAGGTGCAGAAGTCGACAGATAGTTCCAGTTTGGCAGAGGTTGTGGACCGCATCCTGGACAAGGGCATCGTGATCGATGCCTGGGCGAAGGTGTCGCTGGTCGGGATCGAGTTGCTCTCGATCGAAGCCCGCGTCGTCATCGCCTCAGTCGAGACGTATCTGAAGTACGCCGAGGCGATTGGCCTGACGGCCAGCGCTGCCGCTCCGGCCTAAGTCTTCCTTCCTTGCGCTGGGATGGATGCTGGGATGGATGTTGTTCCCCACTTAGGCTGGACGCCTCGCTGCCAGGGGGGCAAATGGCGCCTCCCTGGCAGCCGAGGCGAACTCGAAAAACCAGAGTGAAAGGAGATTACCATGGGAGTGTTGACCGACGACATGACCCGGTTGCACGGCGAGATAGTTGAGTTGCACGGCTCGCTTGAGGCGTTTGTTGAAGATGTGAAGAATGGTGTGGTGACGATGCAAGCCGACTTCCGGAAGGCCCATCACCAGATGGCTAAGAGGACGGCCGCGGAGAGAGCGGCATTCGTGTCTGACCTTACGAAACAAGTTGCCGGCATGAGGAAAGAGTTCGCAACGGACATCGCCGGCGCTCACCAGGCCTGGTTTGGCGGGACGCGGCGGGCGACGGCAGGGGGCGGCCGCGCGGCTGGACGCAGGAGCAAGGCCAAAGCAGGGGCAGGAACACGCTAGGCCGGTGAACAAGCCCATGGCAATGCCGGGGGACAATCACCGAACCCCCCCGGCAATGCCGGGGGCTCCCAGGACGGGCCGACAGCAGAGCGAGCGTGGCCAATGGCGATGACACATGCCGTAGAGTCGGCGACCCTTGCGGATGTCCTCGAAAGGGTTCTGGACAAGGGCGTGGTCATCGCCGGCGACATCAAGATCAAGTTGGTCGATATCGAACTGCTGACCATC
>DATLBA010000016.1:0-2534 GCA_035527275.1 Phycisphaerae bacterium | reverse complement strand
GGCGTGACGCTGGTCCGTCTTCTGCCCGGTGCGGTGCGGACCGAGGCGGAGGTCGATGCGCTGGGGCGCGGACTCCTGTCGGTGGCCGAAGTGCCCGGCCGGCGAGTGGTCCTCTCCTTTCTCGGCGTCAAGCACCTGACGTCGCTCGTGCTGGGTCAACTGATTCAGGTGCACAGGCGGCTGGCGGAATCGGGGGGAGAAATCCGCCTGGCCGACATCGACCCGCAGATCTACGAGGTGTTCGCCATCACGCATCTCGACCGCCTCTTCAAGATCTACGAGCGGGAGGACGAGGCCCTCGCGAGTTTCGCCGAGGAGGCGTAGTGTGACGTCCAATCCCCCCAAAACCGACGACCTGGGCGCATGGACCGAACGGGTCCTCGCGACCGACCTCGCCGAAATCCGCGCCGCCGAACGCGATGTCCTCACACGCCTCAGGGAACTCGCCTACGACGACGACCATCTCTTTGCCGTGCGCCTGGCCTTCGAGGAAGCCCTCGTCAACGCCATGAAACACGGCAACCAGTTGGACCCGAGCCGATCGGTCCGCATCGCGTACCGCATCTCGCCCGAGCGGGTCGAGATCCGCGTGGCCGACGAGGGCACCGGATTCAACCCCGGCGTCGTGCCCGACCCGACATCCGACGAGAACCTCGAAAAGCCCTGCGGCCGCGGCATCATGCTCATGCGGTGCTACATGGACAAGGTCGAGTTCTCGCCGCAAGGCAACGAAGTCTTCATGGTCAAGAACCGTCAGCCGTAGACAGCCGGTCCGGCCGACCAAGGCCCCAGGCGGCCGGCGTCACCACATCGGATTGGGGGGCTCAGGCATGCGGAGGACGCGATGAAAATCCGGACCAACACCGAGGGCCTCTGTCAGGTCGTTGCCATCAGCGGGTCGGCCGACGTCAACGCCTCGGCCTTGCTCCGCGAAGCGCTGCTCGGTGCCATCGAAGGGGGGGCAACCAGACTCGTCTGCGACCTCACCGAGACCGACTTCATCTGTTCCGACGCCCTCGGCGTCCTGATTACGGCCTATCTGAAGGCGACGGGGCGCGGCGGATTCGTCAAACTCGCCAATCCGCAGCCGCACCTCACCGAGGTCCTCGAAACCACTCGCCTCAACCGCCTCTTCGACGTCTATGCCGACGTCTCGTGTGCCCTCGCGAGCGCCTAGACCCGCCGGCGTTCATGTCGGCCCGATGTCTGTGCCGTGTCACAAGGCCGCATACACCCATTCGGGCTGCAGGTCGTCTCCACCGCCGCCCGCTTCGACAAGGTGCCTTCGCACCGACCAGCACAGGTGACACGTGCCCGCGTAACCTGCCGGATCCGGCCGAAACCCGCCATTCGCAGCGTCCGGCAAGAGCCGTTTCGGCCCACCCGCCACGAGCCGCGCGATGAGCGGAGAAACATCCAGACGCCACGCACCCAGCAGGTCGTCCAGTGGCACGTCGGCCGTAGCGCGGCCGAGAGCGATGCCGGCGCACGTTCCCGGATACACCCAGCCGTCAGGATCGACGTGGATGCGCCCGCTCTCCAGCACAGCCGCGCGGCAGCCGTCGTCGGGCAGGGCGTCGATGGGCGTCCGCTCGGCGAGCGGCGCCAGACAACGGGCGGCCCGGCCGGCCATACGCTCGGGATAATGCCGCAGAAAACGGGCGAAAAACGCCTGCCGCTCGCCCTCGGGCAGCGCGGCTACGTCCTGGGGTCGCTGGAGCCATTTCCACCGCCGCGCGCGGACGCCGTCGGGGCCGAGAACGTCGCGGGCAACCTCGTGAAGCAGCCGCACCCGCTCCGCCGGAACGAACTCCTGGTGGTAGGGGTCGGCGCTGATGTGGATCTTCATCATGCCGGCTTCTCGCAGTTCGGCGAGCCGCTGGCGGACCTGAGGCTCCGACGTGGCCCAGAAACCGTTGGTTTCGACGAATCCGACGCCCGCAAGGCCCACGTCTTGGGCGGCTCGAACGATGGTCAGCGCCCGCTCAAAGTCGCCGAACGGTTCGCCGCCCCCGATATGGATACCTTTGGCCGGCACGCCCATCCGGGCAAGGGCCGCCAGGTGGCCGGTGGCCGTTTCGACCGTCATCCACTCACGCCGCTCGGGGCTGGAGCAGACGTAACAGTGCCGGCATCGGGCGGGGCACCAGTTGGTGATCAGGATGCCGACGGCCGTAAGCGGCATGAGGTCAGGCGGGCTCATGCGGCCATTATACGACGTGGCGTGCTCACGCCAAGGCGCGAAGCCGCCAAGAACAGACTCCGTGGCTAAGGTCTTGCCTCGCGGCTTGGCGCCTTTGCGTGAGGGTCGGATGGTGCGCCGCCGTATATACTTTACGAAAACGGCCTTTCTTGAGACCCCCCCAAATCGCGCTTTTCGGGGTGTCGAACCCCGTTTCTGGCCTGGAAACGGCGATTCGGCCCTCAAATGTTAAGATAGGCAAGGCAAAAAGCGCTCCGTTTTGATCGGTTTCTGATCGCTTTTTGCTCAAACTTAGTCCGTTCTTGCTCCTTTTTACCCCTTTTTTAACCTA
>DATLBA010000015.1:0-3110 GCA_035527275.1 Phycisphaerae bacterium | reverse complement strand
TCACTTCGCGGAAATGCTGATGTGGCTGATGGGCTACGAGACGCTTTGCTTTGCGCTGTATGACCAGCGGGACTTGGTGGAGGCTATTGCGGAGCGTCTCCGCGACCTGGACCGCGTTTGCATGGAGCGCGTCCTCGAGTTTGACCGCGTGCGGATCATCTGGGGAAGCGATGACATGGGATTCAAGACGGGTCCGCTGATTTCACCCGCAGATCTCCGCGCGTTCGTCCTGCCGGGCCATCGGATGCTGGCTGAGATGGCTCATGTCGCCGGCCGGCTGTATATCCTCCACGCGTGCGGGAACCTGCGCGACATCCTCCCGGACCTGACCGACGATGTGAAGATTGACGGCAAGCACAGTTTCGAGGACACGATCGAGGACGTGCGCGACGCGAAGCGCACGTACGGGCGGAAGATCGCCCTGCTGGGCGGCATGGACGTGGACTTCCTCTGCCGCGCCGACCAGGATGCCATCCGCCGGCGCGTCCGCGAGACCCTCGACGTCTGTCTGCCGGGCGGAGGGTACTGTCTCGGCACGGGCAACTCGGTCGCCAACTACATTCCCCTCGACAACTACCTGGCGATGGTGGACGAGGGGCGCCTGTACGGGGTGTGACGGGTCGGCCGCGCGGGGAAAAATCCGAAAAATTTTTTTGGGGGGTGGGCGGATTTTTGGCGCGTTTTTTGGGGGTCGCGGCCGCATTTGGAGAGCACCCGGGGGGTTTTGGGGTCTGGAAAGGTCCGTTTGGGGTGCAAAACGCCCCGGTTTCACGCGATTATGGCCCGGATTTGCCCCGAAAATGGGCGATAACTGCCCCGCTTTTGCCTCGCAAAACCCTCGTTTTAGCGACTATGTTATCGAGCGGGGTGGATGGGATTGGGGGTTTTTCGTGAAGTTTGGCATGGGATTTGCACGCCGGGGGGAGGGGAAAGACAGTTCAAAGTTCCAGGTTCAAAGTTCCAAGTGACCGACGACAGGCAACCCGCCTTCGGCGGGCCTCCGCCCTACAGGCTTCAGCGGGCTGTGCCGCTACTTTGAACCTTGAACTTGAAACTTGGAACTGTCGTCAATGCGGCCCGTCTTCGTCTTCGACTTCCGGCTTCGTCTTCGACTACGCCGTGACAAGTCGCCGTGGCAGGCAGCAGGCAAACCCGGCAAAAGCCTGTCGCCGGAATTTCCTCTGAAAAAGTAAGCATGTCCCCTTTTTCCCAACGAAATAGGGGAAGCGTCCCCAGATTTGCCCGATTTCACCAGATTTCCCCGATTTCCCAAGGCGGAACAGGGCACGGTTATGGGCGTCCCTGGAACTCCGGGGGCGTTCCTGGTATTCGACGCGTGGCTGTCAGTGGCCTGTGTCATCCCTCCGCCCGGCCGCATGTCGGCGGGCGTATTCAATCTGATCGTCCGTGAAGCCCAGAATCACGCGGCGGTTGACGACTTCGACGGTCGTGTGCTCATCGAGCAATTCCCATCCCTTGCCGAGTTCCTGCCTGAAGTCGAAGGACTGATAGGCCAAGGCAACTCTCCATATCCGCGCCAGCGGCACGCGGAAGGGCCAAGGTTCCGCCGGCGGGTCCAGTTCATGGATCGTCCGCACGGCCAGGTCGCACACGCGCGTGTACATGGTGATCCATGCGCGGGGGCTTTTGACTTCCGGGTCCGAGTCCGACCAAATCGGTTCCTCGGAAGGTCTCTTGTCGTCGAGCGCCTTGGCGATGAGCGGAACCAGAGAGGGGTCTTTGAGGTTCGCGGCCATGTAGATGCCCCACAGCCGCTGCTGGGGGTCCTTCTCCTGCTCGATGGCCGCACGGATTTCCCGCAGGGCGGCCGCGTCGCCCAACTGTACCAGAAGCAGCAAGATGCGGGCACGAGGATTGCCACAATGCCCTGGAACCACATCGGCGCCAGCCAAAACGCGGCCACCAACTTCTATCAGGGAGTAGAGGGGCGGATCACCCGGCTTGAGGGTTCTATATCGGCGGTCGTAAAGACTGCGGATCGCCGGCAGGTCGGCCGGCGTCGCAAACCCTTGCTTCATCTCCGTGTAGCCCTCCCGACCGTCCGAGGCGAAGAACCATTGGCGAACCATCTGGGCGTAGCGGTCCCGTTCGGCCTGCGAAAGCGCGTCCGCGTTCTTCTCGCACCACCACACGGCGCTTCGCCGCACGTAATCGGAGTCGGATGCCAAGTTCTTGACGGCTAAGGCATGGAGGCATTCGTATTTCAAATCGCGTCCGATTGTGAGCATATAAACGAGCAGGCCCTCCGACTTTCTCTCCTCCGCCTGGTGGATGGCCTCTTTGAACCACGTTTCCTGGCCGTATAGATCGTTCAGCGCGTTCCGAGCCACGAGGGATGCGGTTCCGGCCTCTACAAAATCGAGATGAGCGGCAACGTCGGCCTCCAGAGACAAGGGATGAGTTATCCAGTAGTGCACTTCGGCCAGGCGTTTCCTGTCTTCCTCCTCCCGTCGCAACTGTTTTACCTTCTGCGGGTCGCGCTCCTTCAGTTCCTCGGCCGCATCCCGGTCGCCCAGTTCCGCCAACAGGCGCAGCATCCTCATGGCCCGCAAGGCATCCTTTACTTCTTGCGACAGCGGTTGTACGGGCCGATAATCCTCAAGCGGCGTGTCGATGACGGGGGGGAGGAATCGGCGGTAATAGGCCTCGTAGATTTCCCGCACCATGGGGGCGTCCTCGCGGGCTCTGATGGTGAACATTTCGCCCCAGCATTCCTCGCCCTTGGATTCGGCGAAACGTCGGCGGATGATCTCCCCGGCCTTCTTGCGGAGGTCTTCTGGAATCCCGGGCAACCCCCGGGGCCACCCCCAGGCGTACCAGCGGGCCGCCATCACCCGCAACGCGTCGGAGGGAGAGTCCAGGGCCTCGCGGGCCATGTCGGGCAGGGGCTCCTCGTCCCTAAGAACGCCCCTGGCGCAATCGAGCACGTAGAGGGTGAGGATTTCGGAGTTCCGCGTGCGGGCCTGCCGCGCCATTTCCCGTATGAACTCTTTCGTTCCGTACTTCGAAAGGAGGGGCCGGATGTCCGGCTCCTTTCCCGCTACGATGGCATCAAAGTACTCCTTCGTTCGGAACCCCCCGTACTTCAT
>DATLBA010000014.1:0-4377 GCA_035527275.1 Phycisphaerae bacterium | reverse complement strand
ACACCGACGCACCTACGTGGGGGCCCTCCCCGGCCGCATCATCCAGGAAATCCGAAAGGTCCGCGTCAACAACCCCGTCTTCATGCTCGACGAGGTGGACAAACTCGGGGCCGACTGGCGAGGCGACCCGACCAGCGCCCTGCTGGAGGTGCTCGACCCGGAACAGAACTTCTCCTTCACCGACCACTACCTCGACGTGCCGTTCGACCTGACGCGGGTCCTTTTCATCGCCACGGCGAACGTCCTGGACCCGGTGCCGCCCGCGCTGAAGGACCGGATGGAGGTCATTTACCTTCCGGGCTACGTCGAGGAGGAGAAACTCGCCATCGCCGGGCGCTATCTCGTGCCGCGCCAGCGCAAGGAACACGGTCTGAAGCCAACCCAGGTGCGTTTTACGCAGGGCGCGCTGCGCCACATCATCCGCTACTACACTCACGAGGCGGGCGTCCGGAACCTGGAGCGCCAGGTCGCCGGCGTCTGCCGCGGCGTCGCCCACCAGATCGCTAGCAACCCGCGCAAGACCGCCCGCCTCACAACACGCAACGTCGAAAAGTACCTCGGCCCGGAACAGTACCTGCCGGAGGTCAAACTCCGCACGAGCACCCCGGGCGTAGCGACGGGGCTGGGATGGACACCGGCCGGCGGCGACATTCTTTTCGTCGAGGCCACCGCCATGCCCGGCGCCGGCAAGATAACCCTCACGGGGCAACTGGGCGACGTGATGAAGGAGTCGGCCCAGGCGGCCCTTTCCTACATTCGATCGCACGCCGACCGCTGGCAGATCGATGCGAAAACCTTCAACAAACAGGACCTGCACATCCACGTGCCAGCCGGGGCGATCCCGAAGGACGGCCCGAGCGCGGGGATCACCATCTTTACGGCCCTGATGAGCCTGCTCGTCCGGAAGAGCACCCGCAGCAACGTGGCGATGACCGGGGAAATCACGCTCCGTGGCCTCGTCCTCCCCGTCGGCGGCGTCAAGGAAAAGGTCCTTGCCGCCAAACGGGCCGGCATTGATACCGTGATCCTCCCGGAGCGGAACCGCAAAGACGTTGAGGAGATTCCGGCGAAGATCCGCCGAAGCATGCGCTTCCACTACGTGCGGTTCGTGGAAGAGGCGCTGCCGCTCGTCCTGGCGGACGGCAAACTCACGCCCGGATCGCGCAAGAAGCGGTCCCGCAAGAGCCCGGCTGCGGCCGCGGGCCGCAAGACCAGGCCGCGCGTGTTGAAAACATGATTATTCGCACCTCAGGTCCTTGCGAAAAACGTCAACTAGCCTTGCATTTTGATTGATAAACCACATCAGAAGATCGTTGTTCTCCTGAGAGACCCTCTTGCGTTCTTCGCCTACGGGAAGACTTGCTGGGCCGTGGAGCTCTCCCTTACAAATCATGAACTTTATATATTCTTTTTTCAGGTCTTTCATGAAACAGGCAACAGGCGCCTTGAACAGAAACTGAGCATCGTCAACCGCAGACCAAAACTTCTCGGCGCTGCTATCGTCAGTGACCCTTGCGTTCTTGACAATGTCTCGCAGAAAGGATTGGGTGGCCTTGAAGACAGCAAACCGTTTTTCGTACAGGTTCAGGCGATATTGAGCCCTGCTTGTTTTGTATTGCCGTATTGCAATGTAAGTGGCGATGATTGCAATCACTATGGTGTTAATTCCAATTGCGGGTGTCAGAAACCCGTTTAATGTGGGTAGGATTTCGGTCATGAAACACATGCACGGCGCCTTTCTTTGCGGTGGCCCAGACCATGTTCCCAAAGCAGAATGCCAAGGGTGCGCCCTGTACAAGCACGCGGTTCAATCGGCATCCTATTCGATCAGCCAGAGATTGCGTTTTCTTTTTCGCATCGCTCCGGCGGGTCCGTCAAACAGGTGAAAGGCGGACGCCACCGGGGCGATTCGACAGCCCGTCGGAGGGCTACCCGTTTTCGAAAAATCCTACACCACGATAGTTACCGCCTCCAAGCCTCCACCACCTCTACACGAAGGGGGGGCGTGTACTCATGCTCGATCCAAATGGTTACTTCTGTTTGTCCACCAGCCGAAACGAAGCACGGGAGGTGGTCATAAGTCGAATGAGCCAGCCCATGCGGCGAAGTATCCAAGACAAAACCAGGAGGTGGTGGAGGCGTCGCGGGAGCCGGCACGCCTGGGTAGTAGATTCGAATCGAAATAGCCTGAAGTGCTTCACCGCTACCGTTCGTTACCACGAGACGCTGTTGTTGGTGCGCCAGAGATATGGCTTCTCTCGCCCACCGTGCGTCTGGCAGCCTTTCTTCGACAGAAATCTTGCTCACTTGCTCGGGCGGCAGCCTGTACCACCACCAATATAGGTCTTCTCCCCATACTTGGCCCACCGTGCCTATCGTGCCCACTGTCACGATCACAACCACCAAGACGATCAACAATTTTTTTCTCTTTGCCACGGCTTGAATTGCCAACTTCTTTCCCTTTGCCAGGGCTTGGATCACCGCAGGCCGCAAGCCGTAGGCCAAGAGCCCGGTGACCCCTGCAACAAGAAGAAATTGAAGGCCAAGGCGCGCGGTGTCGATTGAGCCATGTCCCCACAGCCAGTTATAGTCAAGCCCATAATAACCCCCGGAGTGGGGCGGGTAGGCACACATGGCCAGCAAAGCCAAGACGCCGACCGCCACAACAAGTCGCTGCGATGTGTTCACTTTTTTCCCCCTTCCATCCCTTTCGATTACCGATTTGACGCCAAGTGGTTTATAGAATGGCCTGACGATAGGTTACTCACGGCGGGGCAGCGGAACAAGGGCAAAATGCGCGCGGCCCACGGCGAGACCCCTCCACTTCGGTCGGGGTGACACCGCGGCGGGTCGGGAGACCCGCCGCGTTTTTTCACTACTGCGTAGCGCGGGGCCGCGCCAAAGGCGGGCAAGCCTTTGTTCCCCCTCTCCCCTGGTGGGAGAGGGTAGGGTGAGGGGGAAAAAGTTATCGTACGGCATTCACCCTCACCCCTGCCCCCTCTCCCATCAAGGGAGAGGGGATAGGAACCCTGGCGCGCCGGGGTTTTCAACGGAGCATTAGAGGCCCTATGGCAACTCACTATCATAAACGATCTGCGAGCGGACGGGATAACCTTCGAGTTTCTTGCGGCCGGCGAGGAACGAAAGTTCGATCAGAAACTCGATGCCGACGATCCGGCCGGCGGCCTTTTCGACCATCTCGCAGCAGGCGGCCATCGTGCCGCCGGTCGCCAGCAGGTCGTCCACCATCAGGACGCGCATTTCCGGCCGGATGGCGTCGGCATGCATCTCGATAGTGTCCGTCCCGTACTCCAGGTCGTAAGTGACCGTCACGGTCTCAGCGGGGAGTTTACCCTTCTTGCGAACGGGAACAAACCCGGCCCCCAGCGCCAGCGCCACTCCCGTGCCGAAGATGAACCCGCGCGCCTCCGCCCCGACGACCACATCCACGGTCGTCTCCTGATACGGCTCGGCCATTCGGCGGACGGCTTCGCGCAGCGCCGTCGGATCCTCGAGCAGCGGCGTAATGTCGCGGAACATAATCCCCGCTTTGGGAAAATCGGGGATGCTGCGGATCTTCGAGCGCAAGTCAAGGCCGGGCGCGGCATCGTTCACGGGTCTCTCCTTCCCTCGGGAATCAGCGGGAACCTTGCACCTCAGGCCTGTCCGACGGCGACGGGGACGGTGGAGTCCGTTTCCTGGCTTAGGATGGCCGCTTTAATGTGCTGCACCGCCTCGCGCTCGATTTGGCGAACCCGTTCGCGCGTCAGTCCCACTTTCTTGCCGATCTCCTTCAGGGTCATGGGCTCATACCCGCCGAGTCCAAGCCGCATCCGCAGGATCTTGGCCGCCCGTTCGTCAATCTTGCCGAGCTCGTCCATCACGGCTTCGGTCCGACGGTTTTCCAGAATCACGTCTGCGGGCGACCGGCTGCCTTCGTCGGCCAGCATTTCCGCCAGCGACCACTCGGCATCGTCGGAGACGGCCTGAAACGGGGAACTAAAGGCGCGTGCGGCACGGGCGATGACGTCCACTTTCTTGCGTGAGAGGCCCAGGGAGCGGGCGATTTCCTCCTGGGTGGGGCGCCGGCCGCGTTCACACTCCAGCCTCGCCGCCGCCCGCCGCCACTTATTAATCATGTCCACCATGTACGCGGGGATTTCCACCGGCTTGACAGCGCTGATGAGGCTGCGCTTGATGGACTGACGAATCCACCAAGATCCATAGGTGGAAAAACGGCATCCCTGGGCGGGGTCAAACTTCTCCACGGCGCGCAGCAGGCCGAGGTTTCCTTCCTCAATGAGGTCCAGCAGGCTGAGGCCCCGGCGGGTGTAGTTCTTTGCGATGGAAACCACCAGCCGCAGATTGCTTCGGATC
>DATLBA010000013.1:0-5447 GCA_035527275.1 Phycisphaerae bacterium | reverse complement strand
GTAAATCGGTTCCAGGTCGGTGCCGAGAACCTCATTGAACACGCCGGCCATCGCGTTCAGGTCAATCCGTTCGCCGCAGCCGATGTTGACCACTTCGCCGTGCACCTCGGGCGCATCGGCGGCCAGAAGGTTGGCGTGGATGACGTTTTCGATGTAGGTAAAGTCGCGCGACTGGGTTCCGTCGCCGAAAATGACCGGCTGCTTGCCGCGAAGCATCCGCGAGGCGAACGCGGCAATGACGCCGGCATACTGGTTGGTCGGGTCCTGGCGCGGGCCGAAGACGTTGAAGTAGCGGAGGCTGACGGTTTGGAGGCCGAACGCCCGGAAAAAGGTGGCCGCGTAAAGTTCGCCGGTCGCCTTGTCGGCCGCATATGGGCTGACCGGCAGAAGGGGCATCGTCTCGCGCTTGGGAAGTTCTTCGCCCGCCCCGTAGGCGCTCGAACTGGCGGCGAAGACGAAGCGGTGGACACCCGTCTCGCGGGCCGCCATCAGTAAGTTGTGCGTGCCTACCACGTTCGCGTCGAAACTCGTCTGGGGGTCTTCCATGCTGCGCGGCACGCTGGGGATGGCGGCCTGATGAAGGACGACTTCGACGCCCTTGCATGCCTTGCGGCAGACGGCCAGGTCGCGGATATCGCCCTCGATTAACTCGACGTCGGAGGCCACCTCGTCGAGGTTGGCGCGGAACCCCGTCGAGAAGTTGTCCAGCACGCGGACCGGCTTGCCGCGCTCCAGCACCGCCCGCACGAGGTTCGACCCGATAAACCCCCCGCCGCCCGTCACCAGCCAAACGTTTGCCATACGTTGCTCCCCAACCGAGCCACAGAGAATCGGATTCTACCGCCAACCGTCCCGGCTTCAACCTACATTTCGACTGTTTTCGGGCCGACTCTTCAACAGGAGTGCAGGGCGGACCGCTGATGACGATTTCAGGACGCGTCCTCGAACCAGGTTCTTGATAGGTTCGGCCGGACGGGACGATTCTGCAGGCGCTGATTCGCCTCCGCGCAAGGGCGCCCTCAGTCGTTGGGCTCTGAGGTTTCCGTTTCGAGTCGCGCCTGGTGGACAGCAGCCAGGGGCAGCGCCTTCGTGCCCTTAAGAGACAGAGTCCACTGCGCACGAGCCGCAGGCGCGATCGGCCATAGTTCGATCGAGGTCGATCCCGGTTTGGCTTTCCCGATGGCGGGGTCGCCGAGCGGCTGGCCATCGGCGCCAAAGACCTGAAGACCGCACACGATGCCGCCGCGCAGCGGGTCCGGACCCTTCAATTCCAACGCCAGACGAGCGCGGAGACCGGCGCGACGGTTCGGTTCTCCTGCTCCCAGGGGAAGTGCTGTTGTAGGGATCGAGAACACGTTCAAACCGCGACCGTTTCGGATGCGGCAGTTCATGGTGATCTCGCCCGCTCTCGGCATCGGCGTGCTCACGGTGAGTGTGAGACGATACAGATAGAGGCCGCGCTTGTGTCCTCGCGCGGTCAGGGGCGCTTGGAGCGTGACTTCCTTATACTGATCGTCCTTCTTCGCCAGCGGGGCGCCCTCCGCCGGGATGCCGCTGACCCGGATGGATTCGCCCGCATGCGGCTCGGACCAAGGCGCCCGCAGCCGCGCGACCGCATCGTCCGAAAGGGTCACGTCGGGCAAACTGTCCAGGAGTTTCAGCAGGGGCGCGTTCGGCGTCGGCGCCTCTTGGGTATAGCGCCCCTCGCGCCGGTTCCTGGCGAACAGACTAACGTGCCAGGCGAGGTGGTCGCCCGCGCGCGCGCGCCAATAGGTCCAATTGTGGGCGCCGGTGCCCACGTGCCAGCGGAACGGGACGTTTCGGGACTCCAGGATGCGGCGGAGAACGTCCATCTGGGGTTTGGCGCCGTCTTTGTCGCCGACGTCGAGATACAGGTCGAAGAGCCAGGGGCCGGGGTGTCGTTTGGCCAGCAAGAGGGCGGACCGATCGGTGTAAACCGGGAGCACGGCGGAGGTTCGCGGGCCGACCCAGTAATCGAGGCCGACGGTGCCGGCGTATCCGGCCAGATCGAGGGCGCCCGAGAGGAGGCTGATGCTGCCGTATAGGTCCGGATTCCGCAGCGCATGGTAAAGGGCGCCGTGGGCGCCGGACGAGATGCCTGCGATGCCGCGCTGCCCCTTCTCGCGCGACGCGGGGTAATTCGTTTCGACGAACGCGCGGAGTTCCCGAGTCAGGAAGTCGCCCCATTTCATCCACGGCTGGGCGGGTGAGTTCATGAACCAGGTGGCCCCGCCGACCGACGTCAGCACGACGATTACATCATGCTCGGCAAGGTGCGGCTCAAGCGGCTTTTTCCATTTGTTTTCGTTGCCCAAGAGGCCCGGCAGGAAATAGACGACCGGATATTGGCCGTCGGTTTTGAGGCTTGCGGCGTGGCCGACCCAGAACCGCTCGATTTTTCCGGTGGCCTGTGACCGGACGAGAAAGTGCTTCCACGTGACCCCCTTGGTGGGGCTTTCGGCGCGGGCGCTGGTATGAAAAAAGGGGCTCGAAAGAAACAGGAGGACCGCTGCAAGGGCCAAACCCGCTCCTCTGGCGCGATTTTCATTCATGTTCATTCCCCGAGCAGTTGCCTTGACCATGGTGAAGCGCCGCATCCCTTTGCTAAGGACGTATTTCCGGGCGCGCCTATTCAGGGGCGAACCCGGTTTTATCGAAGCCCTTTTAGAAGAAGAACTTCGCGACGCGGAGGATGCCCTGTTTCCACGGGACCCGGTGCGAAATGCCGGAACTCCTTTCGACCTTCTCGAGGTTCGCCAGATACCACTCGTAGTTGCGAATCAGCGCGTCCGTGTTGGAATACTTCGGGGAGAAACCGAGCACGCGCTCCGCTTTGGCGATGGAGACAAAGGATTCCTGGCAGGCGGTTTTGTAAACCCACTGATACAGCGGCGAGAGGTGCAGGAACTCCAGGACCTTCAAGACGGCGATGACGGGGCCCGCAGGAAACGCAATAATCCGTTTGCCGAAACCGGCGTGATCGAGGACCGCCTGAAAATCTTCCTTCATCGTCCCAAACGCTTTGGCGCCGATGTTGAACGTGTCGTTCACGATACTCCGATTCAGTGTGACCGCCAGGTGGATCGCATCGCAGAGGTCTTCCACGTCGAGCAGTTGATATCGATTGTCGCCGCTGCCGATTACGGGGAAGTTCTTGCCGTCCTTCGCCCAGTCGTAAAGGAGCACGAAGACGCCGAGGCGCTCCGGGCCGATGAATGACTTCGGCCTGAGGATCGGGACGCACAGCCCAGCGTCGCGATATTCGAGGCAGACCTGTTCGGCCAGGATCTTTGCTTCGCCGTAGGGGCCGACGCCGTCGAGCCGGTCGTTTTCGTCAATGGGATGATGGTCGGGGATGCCGTAAACGGCCGTCGTTGAGATGTAGATAACGCGATCGACACCTTGACGCTCGGCCGCTTCGAGGACGTTTCTGGTCCCCTCCACGTTGGTGGAGAAGATGTCTTCCCGCTTGTAGAGGGGGAGGGCGGCGGCAGAATGGACCACGATGTCCGCCCCGTCCATCGCCTGCCGCACGTCGTCGCGGCTTCGGACGTCGCCGGTTATGATACGGATGCGGTCCCGGCAATCCGCATAGTCGAATTCGGCCATGTCCAGCGACGTGACCTCGTGGTCACTGGCCAGGAGATGCCGGACCAGGTTGATACCCAGAAATCCTGCGCCGCCGGTCACCAGGTATCTTGTCATCTATTGTGTCCTCGGCTGGTTGGTGGACCAATCGTAGCAGAACCCGCCGGAGGTGGCCAGGATGAATTGTCGCCCGGGCCGCGGTCTGTTCCCGGAGGCGGGGCGCGCCGGCCCCCGCAGCGGGCCTTTCGCTGTATTGGCGAGGGCAAAACGGCCGATAAACGGGGGAAAGCGGGCGTCTGCTTGACATTCGACCCTGCGCCGACCATAAAGAGGGGGAGCCTGACGCCAAATCCGGTTCCAGTCCGGCGAGGAGAAGCGTTGAGTCATCTCCGCAACCTAGTCCGGCTCGCCCGGCCGAGCCATTGGATTAAGAACCTTTTTGTTTTTGCGGCCCTGGTTTTTGCCCGCAAGGTTGTGGACCCCGGCGCCTGGATTGCGACCCTCGAGGCGTTTGCGGCGTTTTGTTTGGCTTCCAGCGGCGTCTATGCGCTGAACGACGTCCTGGACCGCAAGGAGGACGCGCGACACCCGGTCAAGTGTGGCCGGCCGGTGGCGTCGGGCGCCGTCGGGGTGGGGACGGCCGTGGGGTTCGGCCTGATCCTGATGGTGGCCGCTATCATCCTGTCCCTCACGGTCCGCTGGCTGCTCACGTTGATGATCGGTGCGTACCTCGTTCTGATGTTCGGTTATCTGCTGGGCCTGAAGCGTGTGGCCATCCTGGATGTTCTCATTCTGGCGGTGGGTTTCGTCATTCGGGCGTACGCGGGCGGCGTCGCCATCGAGGTTGTGGTTAGTCACTGGTTGCTCCTGTGCACGCTGACTCTGAGCCTTTTCCTCGGGTTTGCGAAGCGAGAGGGCGAGCGGGTGGCGCTGGGCGCTGCCGCTTCCGAGACACGCCCGATGGAGCGGGGCCTTTACACGCAGCGGGGTCTTGAGCACATGATGACCGTTTCGGCCACCCTGGCGCTTGTGACCTACATGCTCTACACCGTCAGCGAGCGAACGGTCGAGAAAGTGGTAGGGAATCACTGGATGTTTATCACCGTGCTGCCGGTTCTGTACGCCGTCTTTCGATTCTACGGCCGGGCGATTACGGGCCAGGTCGCCGGCCCCGTGGAGATGGTCCGTCGGGACCCGGCGTTCGTGCTTGCCCTCCTGGTGTGGGTGGCCATGGTGGCGCTGGTTCTTTTTGTAATCTAGAGGGGCCTCGCTTTCGTGAGCGGGCAGCCGACAGACCTTGAGGAATCCCAAAGCGACGGCGCGCGGGCCGGGGCGGTGTGGCTCTGGCTTGCAGCGTTCGTCGGCGCCTTGGCGCTGTACGTTTTTACGCTGGCTCCTGGCCTGGTCTGGCAGGATGGGGGTGAGTATCAATGGACGGCGGCGCGGCTGACGTGGCCGCCGGCGCAGGGCACAGTCTGGTCCCGGCCGGGTGAGGCGGTCCGGGTCCATCCGTGGTTTCTGGTGGCGGCCCGAGGGCTGTGGTGGCCGAGGTTCTGGGATTATGCCTATGCCGCAAACCTGTGCTCGGCCATCAGCATGGCTCTGGCGGCGGCCAACGTTGTCCTGATCGTGGACCTGATGACAAGGAGGCGGTGGGCGGCCGTCGTGGCGGGTCTCGCTTTCGCCGTTGGTCACACCATCTGGACGTTCGCCGTCATGTCGGAGGTGCTCGGTTGGGCTGCCGCGTTCCTGTCGGCCGAATGCTTGTGCGCCTGGGCCTGGGCCAGCCCCGCCGGGGCCAGCCGCCGCCAGGCACGGTGGCTGCTCCTGTTATTGTT
>DATLBA010000012.1:0-3515 GCA_035527275.1 Phycisphaerae bacterium | reverse complement strand
ACCGACGTACTCGCCAAGACCCGTGACTCCGGCGGAATCTGGACCATCCGGTGGCCCCTGGTGGCCGGCCTCGCCCTGACGTGGGGCCTGGTTTTTTGGATCGTCCACAAAGGAGTCCACCGTGTCGGCCGCGTGGTGCTGATTACGGTTCCCCTGCCGGTGATTCTATTGATCGTGCTGGGCATCCGGGGCATAACGCTTGACGGAGCGATGGACGGCATCCGGTTTTACCTCACACCGAACTTCGACAAACTGAAAGACCCTCGCGTCTGGCTGGAAGCGTACGGTCAGATCTTCTTCAGCCTGAGCATCGGGTTCGGCGTCATGATCGCGTACGCCAGTTACAACCGCCGGCGCGGCGACATTACGAACAACGCGTTCATCACGAGTTTCGCCAACTGCGCCACGAGTTTTCTGGCGGGGTTCGTCGTGTTCAGCGTCCTGGGGTTCCTGGCGACCAAGACGAATACGAGCGTGGACAAGGTCGTCAGCGGCGGCCTGGGGCTGGCCTTCATCACATATCCCACGGCCATCGTGAAACTGGGCGAATTGGGGGCGTTCTGGCCGCCCGTGGTAGCCGTCCTGTTCTTCATCACGCTGCTGAGCCTCGGCATCGACTCGCAGTTCTCGATGGTGGAGGCCGTCTGTTCGGGCCTGGAAGACCGGTTCAAGTGGATGTCGCACGGCCTGGCGTCGGGCCTCATGTGCCTCGTTTCTTTTCTGGTCGGCGTCTTCTTTTTCGCCACTCGGGGCGGGTCCGGCTGGCTCGATATCGCCGACCACTGGGCCAGTTACGGATTCGTCTTTGTCGGGCTGATGCAATGCCTTGTCGTCGGATACTTTTTCCGCACCGAGCGGCTTACCCACTACATCAACGCCGTGTCGGAAATCCACCTCGGCGGCTGGTGGGAGCTGTTTATCCGCATCCTCACACCGTTGTTGCTCATCGTGTTCCTCAGCGCGGGCCTGCTGACCGAGATGACCGAGAAGCTCTACGACGGCGGCGAGGCCTGGCCCCAATGGATGGTCCGGACGGGACCGGGGATCTTCTTCGCGTTTTTCGTCGTGGCCTTTCTGCTGGCGCGCCAGTGGCATCTGATCGGCATTCTGCTGGGCGGGGTGCTGGCCGGGCTGGGGTTCTACTACGGGCTCGACCTCGGACTAGGCGCGTCGGTGCTGGCTGCGATGGCCCTGGTCATCCTCTTCGGCGGCCTGGGCATCTGTATCCGAATCGCCATGAAGGGCAAGGACGTCGAGCACCACGAGCGGACGCACGGCTGGCCGGAGGAAGAACGGCTCGGTCACCCGGCGCCGGGCGACGAAGACAAGTAGCCGGCGCACCGCCCACAGGAGAATTGACCCGCCCCCGCCGCGCCGGTACAGTGGGGCAGCATCGCAAAAGGAGAACACCATGAAAGGCGTCATCCTGGCGGGCGGGTTGGGGACGCGGCTCCAGCCCCTGACGAAGATCACCAACAAGCACCTCCTCCCCGTCTATTCCAAGCCGATGATCTATTACCCCATCGAGTGCCTCGTCCGGGCCGGCATCACCGACATTATGATCGTCACGGGGGGCAATAGCGCGGGCGAGTTCATACGGCTCCTGGAGAACGGCGAAGAGTTCGGCCTCGGGCGCCTTCACTACGCCTATCAGAAAGGCGAGGGCGGCATCGCCGAGGCCCTGGGACTCGCGCGCGAGTTCGTCGAGCACGAAAAAGTGTGCGTCGTCCTCGGCGACAACATCCTTGAGCGTTCCATTCGCCGGGCCGCCCGGTCCTTCGAGGCCCAGCCCGCGGGCGCCAAGATCTTCCTGAAGGAAGTGCCGAACCCCGAGTCCTACGGCATCGCGGAAATCGAGGGGAAGCGCATCGTGCGCATCGTCGAAAAACCCAAGCGCCCGAAATCCAACCTCGCCGTCATCGGCGTGTACATGTATCCGCCGGACGTCTTCGACGTCATCCCGACGCTCGAACCTTCGGCCCGGGGCGAGTTGGAAATCACCGACGTCAACAACCACTACGTCGAGGCCGAGGAGATGACCTACGAGATCGTCGAAGGCTGGTGGGCCGACGCCGGCGAATCCATCGATTCCTGGCTTGAGGCCAACCGCCTCGTGGCGGGGACGGGGGCGAATCTGACCAAGTAGGCGATGACTCCTCGCCGGGGGCAAACATGGGCGAGATCAAGGCCGGGCCGATCGCATCCACCCATCGCCCGCCGTATGGTGGCGGCGCGGAGGAATATTACTTGCGGTCCCGCGCCCTGAGATGGTGCTTCTATATCGCTGGCGCCATCCTTGTTCTCGCAAGTCTTTTCCTATTGCATTCCGCGTTCTCGATTACTACATTCTGGCCCATAGCGGCCTGTGCCATCGTCATGGCGGCTGCCGGCCTGGCGATGGGCGCGTACTTTATTCTAATGCCTTGGGCCACCCTTCGCGATGCCCACCGCAGGGCCATCGCCTGGAAGACTGACCGGACGGGCGGCCCTTATCACACAGTGGGGTCACTGGGCATTTCCATCGTGTTGGTGGCCTACTGTAACCTTATCGCTCCCCTGTCCCTGGCCTTGGTCCTGCTTGCCGAGGGCCTCGACACAGACACGCAGGCAGTGCTGTTTGTCGAATGGGGTCTCATTCAAGCCTGGGGAGTCTGGTTCCTTGTCTGGTTGGTGGTTGACATTTGGCGCTGGCGGCATTTTTGTTCGTGGCGTTTGCGCCTGGAGTCGGTGCCGGTTCAACCCGGCGTCCCTGTGGCGTTTGAGGTTTTCCGCGCAGACGGCCGGCCCCTCGGCGGCAACCTGCGCTTCAAACTCGTGGGGTACCGGCGCACGCGGAGCATGAATCCTGTTGCTGCGTTGACGACCATTTTCCCCAAGTTGCTGCCGGGCGACGTGCAAACCGAGGTCCCGACCGCTGCATCCCCCTCTTCCCTCAAGGGGACCTTGCGAATCGAGACCACGGGCCTGAGCCCAACGCCGCCGGAGGACAAGAGATACCCGTGCCGCCTTTTCGCATTCCTGCGTGTGCGTCAGGGGTGGTGGATGAAGTGCCTCTTCGAGATCCCCATGCCCGAGATCTATATTATCCCGCCCTTCGCGCACCGCGCGGCCGCAGCCGCAACGTCCAACCCTACGGCCGGAAGACCTTGAGGTCCATATCCCGGATAGACTTGTAGTGTTTCCGGTTGGCCGTACAAAGGTTCTGCCGGTTCTCGACGGCCGTCGCGGCCAGGAGAGCGTCGGCCGCCCAAGCACGGCACCCTACGGAGCGAAAGAATCGGCCGGAGCCGATCGGGCTCCGGCCGCTCATTAACCCTGAGTCCCCCGAAAAATACCCCTGGGGTATTTTTCTATTCCTTGACGGTG
Organism: Phycisphaerae bacterium; assembly: GCA_035527275.1. Taxonomy (GTDB): domain Bacteria; phylum Planctomycetota; class Phycisphaerae; order FEN-1346; family FEN-1346; genus DATLBA01. The sequence goes on along the minus strand of DATLBA010000012.1, from coordinate 149 downwards.
ACGGTGGCGGCGGCGCGGGCGATGTTGCCGGCCTTGTCGCTCGCGCGGATCGCCAGGCGGTGGGGTCCCGCCGCGAGGTCGTGAACGACGAAGCGGATTTCCTCGCGCGGGCTGTCAAACAGGCCGTCCGCCGGCGCGACGGCGTGCCA
>DATLBA010000011.1:0-23713 GCA_035527275.1 Phycisphaerae bacterium | reverse complement strand
GTGTCAAGCATTATTCCCTCCGACCTTTATCGGGAGACCCCGACCGGCCTGCCGCTTACGCCTCCGGTCCCTCGAGGAGTTCGACCGCGCGCTCGAGGTCCGAGACGCGAAGCACCAGCGCTCCGCCCCCGCCGTGCAGGTCCGCCGTGCCGTAGGCGTAGTAAATGTTGATGCCGGCCTCCGCCAGGTGGGCCGAAACCCGCTGAAGCGCGCCCGGCTCGTTCTCCAGGTCCAGGACGAGGACCTCCTGGTCCAGATGGGCCAGGCCGGTCGCATCCAGCACTTTGACCGCTTTGTCCGGCTCGTCCACGATCAGGCGGACGAACCCTTCGTCGGTGCAATCGTCGATCGAGAGGCCGCCGACATTGACCCCGGCCCGCACCAGAACCCCACAGAGCCGGCACAAGGCCCCCGGCTCGTTTTTCATGGCAATCGAGACCTGTAACCGCTTCGGCATGAGTAATCCTCCTGCCCGGTCTGCACCGGGCCATCTTACGGCGCATCGCGGGGCGTTGCCAGCGATTCTTCAAGTTCTCGCACTCGCCCCTCGACGGCGCGGCGCTCGTCCAGCGCGAGACGCCGGTCCTCGTCCGGCGTCAGGCGGTCGAGTTCCAGGACGCGGCGGTATTCGGCCAGCGCCCCGGCGGCGTCTTTCAACTGGTCCGCAATCTCCGCCAATTGCAGCCGCGCCCGAATGTCCGTCGGGTACAGTCGAGCGGCTTGCTCAAGGTGCCCTCTTGCGGCGTTCAGGGCTTGTGGGTCGTCGAGCGCCCCGGGCACGGCGAGGCGGCACGCGGCGAGGTGCCGATACGCATCGAGAAGGCGCGGGTGCCGCGCCAGCACCTCCCGATAGGCGCGCTTGGCCCGTTCGAGGCGCATCACCATCGCCGTCGGATCGGCCGCACCTTCGGCGCCGGCCGCCCGAGCGGCGGTTTCCCAAGCCCGGCCTCGCAGGTAGGCCGGTTCCCATGCCAGGGGATGGGCTTGGTCGGCGGCGCGGAGTGCTTCGGCCTGTGCCTCCGGAGTCGCGGCGCCCGCGGCGGCCGTCGTCCACGCATCCACCCGCGCCACCGGGAGCAGAATCCATCGGATGTAGCCGAAGACGAGAGCCATCGCCGCGAGCATCAAAACAAACTTCAACCAGGGCCGAACGGCCGCCGCTACACGCCGGGCGCCGTTGCCTCCCAGGCTGACCGCAATCACGACAAGCCCCGCCCAGGCCGTCGCCGGGAGCGCAAAGGCCACGCCGACCTGTCCCAGAAGGCAGAACGTGACCACCGCCGCCACCGAGGCCGCGCGCAAGATACGGAGCGGCCGAGCGGCCACTTCCAATCGCGAGGGATTCTCGCACGCGGCAACGCCCATGATGATGGCCGCCACCGCCACGGCCACGGCGCCGTATATCCGGCCCATGGTGAAAAGAACGATGACCGCCGGCGCCGCCGGCACAAGGACCGCCACAAGCCAGCCGAAGAGCGACGCCCCGCGCCCGCCGGCGTTCGTCTGCGGCCCGTGCGACCGCAGCCACGTCCAAACCGTGCCTGCCACGAGGCTCACCAGGGCCGCCAGACCCGCCACGCCCAACTGGGTCCACGCCGAGAGCCACATGTTATGCGGGTCGCCGACCTCCTCAATCGCCGTGGGCGGTTTGTGCTCGAGGTAATGAGACGCGAAGTTCTCGAGCCCCACGCCCGCCAGCCAGTGGTCTTTCAGAATCGATGCCGCGGCGCGCCAAGTATCCAACCGGCATCGGAGGGTGCTGAGACCCGCCGGCGCGCCGCGCACATGGCTCATCACCAGTGCTATCAGCAAGACGGCCGCCACGGCGCCGAGCCCGACCGCCAGTCCCCGCGCCCCGCGGCCGCGAGCCTCGAACCATTTCTCCCCCGCCAGCCCGACGGCGACCAACAGGCCGAGGACGAGCAGCGCCGCCGGAGCGTCCGGTCGCCCCGTAATCACCTGGACAGCGGCCGCGATGAAAGCACTGGCCAGCAGCACCGCCAGAAGAAACCGGCGCTCGGCGTCGGTGCGGATGCAGAAAACCAGCGCCAGAAAGCCGACCCATACACCCGTCATCTCGGCCGCGCGAACCAGTGCCGAGAATTTATCGGACGCGCTCAGCGTCGAAACCACCGCGCCGATGACAAACAGACCGACCGGAACCGCGAGCCACGCGTGCGTGAGGCGCACCCGCCCCGCCGCCGCCCAGGACGCCACCAGAAGCACCGGCATCAGCCAGAACGCCAGACCGACCGAAAGGACTGTCACTGGGCCGCGCAAGCCCACCGCGCCGATGAATGATATGTCGGGCGCGAAGCGCGGAAGGACCAGGAGCAGGGCCGCCCCGAGGACAAGAACGGCGCGGCGCAGCAGGTCCGAGGTGGCTTCCGACGAGGTCGCGGTTCCAGACACCGTGCCGCTCACGCGCGGGCCTCCCGCCGCTGCTCGAGCAGCCGGGCTCGGACACGGCTGAAGAACTCGTGGTAGCCACTCGTCCGGTAGTCCGGGTAGGTCCACTCCAGCGGCGCCCATTCCGGTTTGTCCGGGCCCCGGCGCCGGCATTGGAGGGTGACTTCGGCGTAGATGCCGCGACCGAGATAAATCCGGTGGCCGTAGTCCTTCGTGCTCGCCAGCACCAGTTTGTCGGGGGCGATGAGGCCCGGGTCCACGTTCACGGGCCGGACGACGGGCCATTCGCCCGACGCGGCGATGCTCCGCTCAATCCGATTTGCCAGGCGCTTGAAGGTGACGAGCCGGTCGGGGGAGACCAGGTCGGCAAAGGAAAGAAAATAGCGGACCAGCGGATGGCCCATCTCGCCGCGGTAATACTCGGTGAACTCGTGGGCGAACAGGTCGCTTTTGAGGTCCACCTCGCCGAGGGCCTGGACGAGGCGGCTCTCGGCGTCGGCAAAGGCGCCCGGATAGGCCGAGAGCATGCCGACGATGAGTTTAACGGGCTCGGCGTCGCGGAGTTCACCCATATGAAAGTTGATGATACGCGCCGCCCGCGTTGCCTGCAAAGCCAATTCCTCACGCGCCCGTGGGTTGTCCTTGCAGCCGGGAGTGGGGTTTATGTATAATCCGCACTTCGGGGCACACGTCGGAGAAGCGCGTTTGCTCACCAAGCGAGTCATTCCGTGTCTGGACGGTGAGGGCACGCTGCCATGACTCATGTCCAGCGGTCGAAGCCTCTGGAGACATGCGCCCGGTGGCCCCGGATCGCACAGGCTGCCGGAGCGGGCCTCGTCCTGCTCGTCTGCGCGGCGTTGCTGTTTGCCGCCGCAGAGGAAAAGGCCCCTGCGCCTGCTATCGAAGCGCCCGGCCTCCAGGCGCCGGACCTCCGGGCCGTGGGCATCCCGCAGGTCCTCCTGCTGGCGGCGTTTGCGGCGGCGGTGTTTTACGTGGCGAACTGGACGTTTCTCGACGTTCGGTTGGTCAAGACCAGCCGGAGGGTCTGGAGCGGCCTCGTTCTGGCCGGGGGGCTGGCGGGGCTGGCGGTGGCGATCCTTATCCCCTTATTTTACGTCGGCCTGCCACTCGGCGTCATCCTGTTCGCCGCCGCCGCCGTCTCCTATTGCGTGCACCGCAACGGCCTCGTCTCGGAGAACTTGACGGTGCTGTCGAGGGCGCACCTGGCGCGGCTGAAAGGTCGGCTCGGCGGCCGGAGGGCGGAAATCGCAGAATCCGGGCCCGTCGGCGGCACCGGACGCGACATCATCTTCGTGGGCCTCGACGACCTGCCCATCCGGTTGCCGACCCAGTCCGAGGAAGAGCGCCTCGCTGCCCGGGAACTGGAGCGCATCTTCTTCGAGGCCGTCGTCCGCCGGGCCACGGTCGTCGGTCTCCTTGTGCGCGGAGGGAAGGCCCAGGTCCGCTGGCGCATTGCCGGGCAGGTGGTGGACGGGGGCGAACTCGTGCGGCCGATTTCCGACCTCGTCGCCTCGCGCATCAAGCAGATCGCCGGACTCAACCCGGCCGAAACTCGCCGGCCACAGGAAGGGCGCCTCCGCATCGTCGTCGCCGGCCAGACGTTTGAACTCCGCGTCAAGTCCCAAGGCTCCGTCCGGGGCGAACAGATTGCCGTCCGCGTCATCGATCTGGCGGCCAGCGAGATGGGGCCGAAGGATCTGGGCTTGTCGGAATCGCAACTCGAAACCATGACCGAGGCGCTTGCGAAACGCCCGGGTCTGGTTCTTCTCTCGGCGCCGAAAAACTCTGGCCTGACGACGACCCTGCACGCCTGTCTCCGCCACTTCGACCGGTATATCAATTCGTGTCTGGTCTTCGAGCCTCACGTGAGGCTGGAGGTGGACAACGTCCAACACGTGGTGCTGAATCAGGAGGACGGGTCCGCCGCCGCCGAACAGGTCCGCAGCCACCTTCGCACGGGGCCGGATGTCGTCGCCGTCGATTCGCTGTCGGCCCCCGAAGTGGCTGAGGCGCTCGCCGCCTTTACCATGGAACACACCGTCCTGATCGGTCTCCGCGCGGGTGACGCAGGGGAGGCGCTGGCGCACCTGATTTCGCTCTTGCCTTCCACCGGCGCCCTTGCCGGGAGCCTTCAGTTGGTGGCGAATCAGCGGCTCGTCCGGGAACTGTGCCCCGCGTGCAAGGAAGCCTACCGGCCGAATCCCGAGTTTCTCCGCAAGGCCAATCTGGCGAGCCGCCGCGTCGATGTCCTTTTCCGCCCGCCCCAGCCGACCAAGACCCAACAAGGCAAGGCGGTGCTGTGCCCGCGGTGCGGCAATTTGCGATACGTCGGCCGGGCGGGCCTTTTCGAACTCATGCCGATCGACGACGAGGCCCGGGACATGATTGCACGCGGCGTCGGCCCCGCGGATGTGCGGACCCACGCCCGCAAGGGCGGTATGCAGAACCTCCAGGAGGAGGGCCTGGAACTCGTCATCGCCGGACGCACCAGCGTCGAAGAGGTCCTGCGGGCCATCAAGCAGACCAAATAGGGGAGTCCGTTCTCCGTAGTACTACGAAGGACAAAACGGATGCTTCTGAATATTCTGGCTCTGGCGGGCACGGCGCTGATTGTGTACATGAGTGCCATCTTCGGCCTCTGGCGGGCGGCCATGGCGTTGGTGGCCTGTATCATCGCCGGGGCGGTGGCCTTCGGCTTTTTCGGCGTGGCGGCGGCCCTGTTCCCCTCGACCGACCCCCAGAGCGTCTGGTACTACGCGGCCGACGCCCTTTGTCTTTTCACCCTGTTTACCGTGTCCTTTTTCGTCCTGAGGGGCCTGGGCGAGGTTCTGTTCGAAGTTGAGCCGGAGTTTCCGCACTATGTGGACCGGATCGGGGGCTCCCTGTGCGGAGCCGCGACCGGCTACCTTACGGTGGGCGTCTGCGTGGTGCTCCTTCAGATGCTTCCCATGAGCCCGGCCATCCTCGGCTCCTATTCACCGTTCCACTATGACGAGCAAATGGGCACGGTCACTCCGGGCGACCGGTTGTGGCTGAACTGGGACCGCAGGACGCTCGGCTTCTTCGGGTACCTCTCGGGAAACTCCCTCGGCTCCGAGGAACAACTGCTTTTCCATCGCTATGGAGATGTGTGCCCTGTTCGGCGCGGGCCGAGCGCACAGGCGGAGGAGGCCGAGCAGGAGCAGCCGGCCCCCGCAGCGCCGCAGGTTGTTCCCAACGCCGACGACATGCTTTATTACCATTGGTATCGGCGCTGGCAGTATGTTAAGTGGCGGACCGGCTCCTTGCAGGGCCCGCTCGCCGGGAAGGTGCGGAAAAAGGCGTCGGGAACCTTTTCGGTCGCCCCCTGAGAGACCCGGCGAAGAGGCGAGAGAGCCATTGCAGAGGTTCTCCTGACACCTTTTTCCACTGGAATTGGAACCTGAGCCCCATGGAAGACCTTGCCCGACGCTTGTGTGACCAGGCCACGCGACGCGGCGCTCGGTTTGCCGACGTCCGAATCCTCTATCGCACCGCCGATAGTATCCTGGTTCAGGACACCCGGGCCGATAAACTTGCCACCGCCTCGGACCGCGGCATCGGCGTCCGCGTCCTGGTCGGGCGGTGTTGGGGCTTTGCGTCGGCCGACAGCCTCAACCCTCGCCGCGCCGAACAATGCCTCGACGACGCCCTCGCCCTGGCGAAAGCCTCGGCCCGTTTCGTCAGCGACCCCGCCATGATTGCCGAGGTCGAACCGATCCAGGCCGAGGACCGGTTCGAACCGGAGATTCCCGCTGCGGCGATTGGCCTCAAGGAGAAGATTGCGCGGCTCCTGGAGTATGAGCGCGCCGGCCGGGGAGCGGGCGGCTCGGCCGTCGTCAACTCCATCGTCCGCTACTCCGACGGCCGGCGCGAAGAACTCCTCGTCAACACCGCCGGCGCCTGCATCCGCACCGACACCGGCCGCGCCGTCTGCACCTGCATGATCGTCGCGTCCGACGGGCGCATACTTCAGCGCGGCGTCGAGAACCGCGGCATCGTCGGCGGCGCCGAACTGCTCGAGCGCACCGACCCCGATGAGTTCAGCGTCCGCGCGGCCAATAAGGCGCTTGGTTTGCTGAAGGCCAAGCCCGCGCCGGCCGGCCGCTTCACCGTCATTTTCCATCCGTCCATTACCGGTTTGCTTGTGCACGAGGCGCTCGGCCACAACGCCGAAGCCGATGCCGTCTGGGCCTCTGAGAGCATCCTCGAAGGCCGCCTCGGCGATGAACTGGCCGCGCCCGGCGTCTCCATCTATGACGATTCGACGCTGCCCGGCGAGTTCGGCTCCTTCGCCTACGATTCCGAAGGGACGCCCGGTCGCCGCCGACCCATTATCGAGAACGGTCGCCTCGTCGGTTTCCTCCACAGCCTTGAAACCGCGGCCAAGTTCCACACCGACCCCACCGGAAGCGCCCGCGCCGAAAGTTACGATTGCCGGCCCATCCCGCGGATGACCAACACCTTTATGGCGCCGGGCGACGTGCCATTCGGCCAGATGCTTCGCGGCGTTGAACGGGGGATTTACCTCGAGGACGGCCACTGGGGCTACGTCTTCGTGCAGAAGGGCCAATTCATCTGCCACGCCGGCCGGGCCCACATGATTGAGAAGGGCAAAATCGGCGAGCCGCTCCGCGACGTCTCCATCGCCAGCATGACGCTCGATACCCTCAAGAACATCGATGCCGTCGGCGCCGACTTCGAAATGAAAATGCCGGGTATGTGCGGCAAGGACGGGCAGTCGGCGCCCACGGATTGCGGCGGGCCTCACGTCCGCGTCCGCGACGTCGTCGTCGGCGGACAGGCCGGCCTGTTGCCAGTCGGAGGGGACGCCGAATGAGCGAAAGCGAAACCTACCTCAACCGGGCTTCTCGCTGCGTCGAAAAGGCCGTCCGCCTCGGCGCCGAATGGTGCGACGTTGCGGCCGGTTCCTCGCGCGACATTGCCGTCACCATCGAAAAAAGCGGCATCAAGGCGGCCGACGCCGGCCAGGGCGAAAGCGTCGCCATCCGCGCCTACGTCCGAGGCGGCATGGGATACGCCGCCGTCAGCGGCAGCGAACCCCGCGACGTCGATGAGGCCGTCGAGCGGGCCGTCGCTCTGGCGAAGGAGGCCACCCCCGACCCGGACTTCCGGTCTCTCCCATCTCCTCAGCCCGCCGAGGAAGTCGAGGGGCTGTTCGACGATACGGTCGCCGGGATGAACGTTGAGGACGTCGTCAAGATCGCCGCCGCCAACATCCAGGCCGGCCTTGCTCTCGAGTCCGACGTAAAACTCTCCGGCCAGGTCGTCCTTGCCGTCAGCGAAGGCGCCCTGGCCTCCTCCGCCGGCGTGGCGCTGGAGAAGCGCGGGACGATGATTGAGGCGGCCATCGAGGCGACCCTCCGCCGCGACGACGACACCGGCTACTTTTATGATTTCGATTTTGGCTGCCACCTCGCCGATTGCGAACTCGACAAGGTGGCCGAAGCCGCCGTCGCCGGCGCCCGCCGCTTCCTGGGCGCTCGCCGCATCGGTTCCGCTCGGCGCACGCTCGTCCTCGGACCCCTTGCCGCCTATTCCCTCATCGGCGCGCTGGTTGCTGCCGCCGACGCTGAGAGCATTCAGCGCGGCCGAAGTTATCTGTGCGACAAACTGGGGGAATCGATTGCGAGCGAGCACTTGACCATCGTGGACGACGGCCTGATTCGGCGTGGTCTCCGGTCCGGCGCCCACGACGGCGAAGGCACGCGCCGCCGGTGCCTCACCGTCATCGAGCGCGGCACGCTCGCCAGTCTGCTGCATAACTCCTACACGGCCGGCAAGGCCGGAACCGAAAGCACAGGCCACGGAACCCATTCCGGGGGCATCAGCCCGACCAACCTGGTCCCCGCCCTCGGCGAAAAATGTGCCGCCGATATCCTAAAAGAGGTCACCGAAGGCATCTACCTCGAAGCCGGCAGCATCCGGGCCGACCCCGCCAGCGGCGATATCTCCGCCAGTATCGATTTCGGGTTTTACGTCAAGAATGGCGAGATTCAGTCCCCCGTTGAAAGCGCTATGCTCGGCGCCAGCATTTTCGACCTGTTGAAGAACTTGGATGCCGTCTCAAGCGACGCCCGGGTCGAGCCCGGTCTCCTGATGCCCACCCTCCGCATCCACGACGTCCAAATCGCCGGGACGGAGTAAGACCGCGAACCTTCGGTGGGGGCCCTGGCGCCGAAGGCGTCCCTGGCCGTAAAGATCACTGGAAGCGGGCGGGCTGTCCTCGCAACGACCGTAAAGCCCCATGGGCCTGCCCGTCGCTTTTTCCGTCAGGGCTTGTCCGGAAAAGTCTCGCGGGCGGGAAGGCGATGTCGAATAGTTCCGCCGCACCCTTGCTTTCCTGGGAGCACGGGCTGGCCACCAACCAGTCCTGGATGTGGCCTTTGAACTTCTACTTCTCAAGTTGATCTAGCGCCTTACTAGCCCGGTCGCGCACGCCCTGGTTCTGCGACACGTTCAGCACTTTGTGCAAGGCGGCGATGGCTGTTTGCTTGTCAACGGCCGCAAGACCCTCTGCGATACTGACGAGCGCGGAAGCGGCTTCTTCTTTCAGCGCTTCGTCCGCCAGACATGCTTCTGCCATTTTCAAGGCTTCATGGGTCGGCGCTTTACCCAGATGTCCCAAAACCAACCGCTTCTCATCGGGCCGGCGCGCCGCTTCCATCGCGGCGCGGTACCTGTTGAACTTTTCCCCCGCGCCGAGGTTCTCCATCGAACTAACCAGCCGCACGTATCCCTGCAGGGCAAGCACCTGGTGAGTGGCGTTCGATGAGGTGCGGGCGGTCGTCAGCAGGTCGTCGGCGGCGTCGATATCCGGCGTCTCGGCCATGGCGCGGGTGGCGGCATCCTGAACCGTGGCGTCCGCATCTTTGATGCCTGCCCGCAAGGCGTCCAGCGCCTTCGGTCCGCCGAGCCGACCGCACACCCTGAACAGAGCGCACCGCGCCGGCGCGCTCGCGCCCTTGAGGCCCGCCACGACCGTGCCGGCGCACGCCGCCAGGTTCTTGGCGCGAGTGCAGACCGACGTGAGCGCCTGCTCGGCCGCCCGGCGCTCGCCGTCTCCCTTTGCCTTTGTCACGGCCTCGACCAAAGCGCCCGCCGTCCGTTCGTCCGCCAAGACGCCCATTGCCCGGAGAGCCTCGATTCGGACCGGTTCCTCCCGTGCTGTTTTGGCCACCTTCAGCAACTCCGGAATGGCCGAGGTGGTTCCACGTGTGGCTAGGCTGCGGATCAGTTCCACGGTCACCGGGGGTTCGGCCTTTTTCAGTTGGTCCAGGATGGTTTTGTCCACCTTTGGCCCGCTCAGACGGGTGAGACTCAAGCGCGCCGCTTCCTGCTCGGCGCCTTTTGCGGCGGCCGCTGTTTCGGCCAACAGAGTTACCACCGAGGCGTCGCCGACGGTCTCAAGGGCTTTGAGGGCGGCGACGCGTACGGTTTCCTCCGGGCTTTTCGCGGCGTCCACGACGGCGGGCTTCGCGGCCGGGTCGCCCCGCGCGGCCAGGACACCGAGCAATTGGACCTGCCTCTCGGGTGGGCCCTTTTCGGCCAGGTCGGCGAAGGCCTTCGTTGCCGACTTTCCGGGTGTCTCCCGTGCCATCTGTAGGGCGGCGGCGGCCAAGGCGGGGTCGTCGCCCGTCAGCGCCTCGGTGATGAGTGAAACGGCCTTTTCATCCCCGGTGGCCGCCAGGCCCCGCAGCGCAGCCAGACGGACCGGCTTGGGCTCCTTCGGGTCGTACATGTCACCATAGATGGAGTCGGCCGTTTTCGTATCGCCTTCGGCCCGACAGCGGTCGGCGCAGAGGAGGAGAGCGTCGGCGACGACCGTTCGGATTTCCGGCGATGCTTTTGCTTTCATTGCCTGGAGCGTTTCGACCGCTTTTCGGCCGCCGATTTTCCCGAGCGCCGCTGCTGCCGCCGAAGCCACCGCCTGGTCGGAGCCCCGGGCCAGTTTAACCAGATCGGAGACGGCTTTGGCGTCGCGGCGTTCGCCGAGCGAGTTGATGACGCCGATTTTGAGTTCACCGCTCACTTTCGGGAGGGCCTTGCGCAAGGCCTCCGTCGCCGCCGCGTCCGGGACCCGCTGGAGCGTATAGCGAGCCATGTGCGAGAGATCCTTGTCGGTCAGCAGCGCCGCCAGGGCGGGCACGGACTCCGCGGTTCCGATGAGGCTGAGTTTACGGCAGACGAACTGCTTGGCGGCGTAGGGAGCATCGGTCCCCAGGACGGCTGCGAGGCGCTTTTCGAGCGCTTTTCTCGCCCGAGCGTTGCCGTGGGTCGCGTTGATGTAATTGTCGATAGCGCCGAGGGGCGCGCGGCTTTGACCCCAGTCGTAGGTCTTCAGGGTTTCGAAGGCCTGGTCCAGGGCGGCCTTATCGACCGCCGCTGCAACGGAACCGGCGACCGTGACGCAGACAACGATCCAGAGGCAGGCCAACCGTCTTGCTTTCCAATGCATTTGTCTTCCCTTTCTTTTCTCGTCCGGAAGTCCTGGTTTCTCGCCTTTCGGCGCGTTTTACAATCTCCACGGCTCGCGCTTGGGCCGGTCGAGCCAGCGGTCGGCCTCCGGGTCGTTGATAAAGCGTTCCCGGTCGGGGTTCCAGTGGACCTTGCGTCCGAGTTTCATCGCGATGTTGCCCAGGTGGCCGATGCTGATGGAGCGCTGGGCGACCGCGGCCGGCGCGACCGTTTCGGCGCGCGTCTTGACGCATTCGATGAAATTCCGATGGTGGCCCCTGCTCTCATACAGGTGAATCTCGTTCGGGCCGATCCTCTCGTTCAGGAGCGATTTCGGCTCCGCGTCAATTCCCCCCCGGTCCACCCACACCCACCCATCGGTCCCTTCCCATCGGGCGCCCATCCTGTTCTGGCTCGAGACGATCATCTTAAAGCCCTGTTTATAGGTGCATGTGAAAGTGTAGCGGATGACGGTGTTGTAGAGGCCGTCTTTCGGCCATTCGCCTTTGCCTTCGATTTCAACAGGGCCGGTGCGTTCGGTGCCCATGCCCCACTGGGCGATGTCGCAGTGGTGGCCGGCCCAGTCGGTAATCTGTCCGCCGGAGTAGTCCCAGATCCAGCGGAAGTTCCAGTGGCAACGGTTCTTGGTGTATGGCGACCACGGCGCGGGTCCGAGCCACATGTCGTAATCGAAGCCATCGGGAACGGGCATGACGGGTTGAGGCCCGCAGGACTGCCCACCCGGCAGGCCGACCTTGACGGTGTGGACCTTGCCGATGCGGCCGTTGCGCACGAGTTCGCATGCGAAGCGGAACCGCCTGTCGGACCGCTGCTGGCTGCCTGTCTGCCAGACGATGCCGTAGCGCTTGACGGCGTCGCAGATGGCGCGGCCTTCGACAATCGTCCGTGCGAGGGGCTTTTGAGCGTGGATGTCCAGACCGCGACGGGCGGCCATGATGGCGGGAATCGCATGCCAGTGGTCGGGCAGAGCAATGAAGACGGCGTCGAGGTCGTCGCGAGCCAGCAGGTCGCGGAAATCGTTGTACCCGGCGCAATCCTTGTTGCCGTAGCGGCCGTTGACGATTCCGACCGCGCGGTTGCGATGGTTCGTATCGACGTCGCAGACAGCGGCGACTTGGACTTCGCCGAAGCCGAGAAAGCCCCCGAGGTCACCCGTGCCCATGCCGCCTAGTCCGATGCCGCCCATGACGATCCGCTCGCTCGCCGGCGGCCGACCCGCCGCGCCCAGGGCGGAGGACGTCAGGACATACGGTGCGGCCACGGCGGCCGCGGCACCTTTCAGAAAATCGCGTCGCGTCGTTCGTTTTGCCTCAGGCATTCTCGGCTCTCCTCCATAAAGTCCACGTTGCGCGGTGATGTTTGCCAACTGTAACCCGGCATGGCCTCCGGGGTGTCGCGGGAAATCAGGGTGGTCCTTTGGGCTCCGATCCCGCTGGGAGGCGCATCGCGGCCCAGCGGATGGCTCGGGTCACAACATGGCGATAGTTTCTGTCGGCGAAAGTTCCTGTTCCGTGGCCCAACTGGATGTAGAAGACGCGGGAGTTGCAATAGGAGCGGGCCCAGGCGATTGCGCGGTCGCTCCCTGTGGTGTCGGTTGAAAGCAAAAGGTGGTTCCCGTCGTGGTAGGTCCACTTGGCATAGGTCTCATCTTTGACCTCGAAGTCGCTGAGGCCTTTCGTAATCGGGTGGTCCGGGTCCTCGACGCGTATTTTCATGGCGACACCGTGCCGGTAAGTGCTTGGGGGATGCTTGACGCCGTCCTTCTCCTCGGGGTGCAGGTAGTATTTGGCGCCGATGATTTTTTCATACTCGGGCCAGTCCTTGAAGGCGGCGATGGCGTGGTGCATCACCACCAGGCCGACGCCGCGGTCGAGCAGGGCAAGGAAGTTCTTGCGCCGCTTCTCGGAGATTCTTTGCGTCATGTTGTAAAGGACGATCACGTCGTAGGGCCACTCGGCAATGTCCTCGAAGATTTCGCTGTCGTCCTTCTGTGGGGCGTGGACGGCCGCGATGTCGTCGTATCCCTCGAAGAGGCCCAGGAAGGCGCCCTGGTCGAAGCCGTGGCCGCCGGTGACGACGACCGCCTTAATCTCTTTCTGCGCACCGGCTTTCTTTTCAGCGGCGGGCGGCCGGCTTGGCTGCTGTGCCGCAGGCCAATTCTTGGGGATGGGAATGGTGACCTTTCCGGTCGCAGCCCATTCCGTGCCGCGAAGCGTCAGGGTCTGCCAGCCGACGTTTTGCATGGCTTTGGCGTCGTGGCCGAGGGCGAGGTTGAAACACCGGCCTTTGCCCATTTTGGTGTAGATGGCCACCGGCTCGTGCTGGCCCGTTCCGCCCTGGTCTTTTGCCGAGAAAGCGGTGCACAGAACGTTCACCGTCGGTCGCGTGACCATGCGGTGCCAGAGTTCGTCGGTCGTGACAAAGTCGGTCATACTGCGGGTGATGGGGTGGTTTTGGTCCGCGACGGTGACGGTGAAGATATGGTATCGCCCGTGGCCTGTGCCCTTGCCCCACGTGGCGCCGATGAGGTCCTGAAACTGGGGCCAATTGTGAAAGGTGGCGCTGGCGGCGTGGAAGAGGGCGAAGCCTTTGCCGCCACGCACGAAGTCGAGAAACGCCTTTTCCGTTTCGGGCCCCCAACTGCGTTCGTTCAGGTTCGGAAAGGCACACCAGTTGCTGACCAGGACGTCGTATTGGGCGAAGGTTTCGGCGTTACAGGACGCCGGGTCCTCGGTGACGTCAACGGTGAAGCGGCCGCTGTCTTCGTAGATCTTTTTTAGGGCGGGCGTCGTTTCCCGCCAGTTGTGAACGTTCCGCCCGCTGAAGATGAGCACGCGGAGGGTTTCCGGCTTCTCGGCGGGGCGTGCGGCTCGGGCGCCGAACCCCAGAGCCGCCACCACCGCAAGGGTCGCGGTAGCCAGAATCGAGTGACGCTTCACGGTTTTCCCCTTCGCCTCACAGTCGCCACGGTTCGCGCATCGCTCGGTTGAGCATGCGGGAGGCCTCTTCGTCGCCGACGATGGTTTCGGTTTTCGGGTTCCACTTAATCTTTCGCCCGGTGCGGATGGCGATGTCCGAGAGGTGGCTGATGAGGTCGGACCAAACGGCATCGTCGATGTTGCTGACGGGCGTTGTCCGGTTTTTGACGGCTTCGACGAAGTTCGCGCCGTGATGGCGGCTTTCCTGGAGGTGCAGTTCTTCGGGGCCAATGGTTGACTGGAGCAGCGACTTCGGATCCGCATCAATCCGGCCCCGCGCGACGCTGACTCTTCCCTGGGTGCCGACAAATGTCGTGCAATCACCGCCGGGCTTGAACGTCATCTTCACGCCGTTTCCGAACTGGATGCGCACGTCCCAGTGGACGACGGTGTCAAAGAGCCCTTCGGTGGGGATTGTGCCCGTTCCTTCGCATTCGATCATCCCCGCCAGATGCGTGTCGAAACCCCACTGGAGGATGTCCAGCGGATGGGCGCCCCACCCGCCAATGAAGCCGATGGAATTGTCGTAAACATGGTATGTCCCCAAATGCGTGCACCGATCCTTGGTGTAAGGTCTCCAGGGTGCCGGGCCGAGCCACAGGTCGTAGTCCAAGTCTTCCGGCACGGGGATGGGTTCGGTCGAGCCCCCCGCCGCCCCGTCCGGGGCCGTCACGTGAACCTCGCGGATCTCGCCGATCCGACCGTTGCGCACCAGTTCGCAGCCGAAGCGACAGTGGGCGCTCGACCGCTGCTGCGTGCCGTATTGGAAAACGCGGCCATATTGTTTAACGGCCTCGCCGCAAGCCTGGTCCTCAGCGATGCTTACGCCGAGGGGCTTCTCGACGTACATATCCTTGCCCGCTTTCGCCGCTGCGATGGCAATCGGCACGTGCCAGTGGTCCGGCGTGGCGACCACGACGGCGTCAATGTCGTCGCGAGCCAACAGGCGGCGGAAATCGCGGTAGGCCTTTCCGCCGCAGTGTGCGGCCGCGGCCTCGCGCCGGGACTTGAACGGGTCGGAAGCGGCCACGGATTGGGAGCCCGGAAATGCACCCATTAGGCTTCCCCCTCGGCCACCCACACCAATGTGGCCGAGGGTGACGCGCTCGCTCGCCGGCGCCCGGCCTCCGGCGCCGAGGGCGGAGGACGTGATGACGTAGGGTGCGGCCACCATGCCAGCGGCTGCACCCGCCGCACCTTTCAAGAATCCTCGTCTCTTCATCTTTCCGGCGCTCATGATTCGCTCCATTCTTTGAGTTGTGCCATAGAACGTTTCACGTTTTCGGGGCCGGCGACCTCGAGCGTGGTGGCCCCGTCGAAGCCGACGGCCTGGAGGGCTTTGACAATAGGCGGCAGATTAATCACGCCGTCGCCAAGCGCGATGGTCGCCATACCGCAGCCGTAGAGGGTTCCTCGCTTGTCCCGCCATTCGGCGCCCATGTCCTTCCAGTGGACGTGCTTGATGCGGCTGCCGAACGTCTTGACGTGGTCGATCGGCTCGGTCCCACCGAGCCAACTGTTGCCGGTGTCCAGGCAGACGCCGACGGTCTGCTCGTGGCCCAGAGCGTCGAGCAGCCGGCCCATCGTTTCGACCGAGTCGGTCACGACGCCGTGGGTCTCAAGCAGCAGTTCGACGCCCAGTTCCTCCGCCCACTGGATGGGGGCCTGGAGTTTCTCGCGGATGGCGAAGAGCCGCTCTTCGGGCTTCAGGTTGTGCCCGAAGGCGGTCTTCGGGTCGCCCTCGGTGGTGATGACGTGCTTGATGCCGAGGAGGTTCGCCAGGCGGACAGCCTTGATGATCTCGGTTGTGCCGTACACATCCGGCGCCGGGGGATCGAGGAGGTTGGCGTGGGCGCAGAAACTCGTGAGCGTCAGGCCGGCCGCCTCGGCCATGCGGCGGATTTTCGCGGGGTGACTATCGAGACTTATCGAGGCCGCAAAGCCGTACTCGACGCCCAGCATCGCGCCGTCGTGGTTGTCCGTCAAGTCGGCGTAGCGGATGCCCATCTCGCGGATGGCCTGGAATTGTCGCTCCATATCCGTGAACGGTTCCACCAGTGCAAAGCAGCCGACGATCATGTTCTCTCCCTTCGATATGATTTATTTCAACGGCGCGGGCGCGGTGGCTTGCTTTTCGAAGGGGCCTTTTTCGCCGTCAGCCCTTACCGATTGCCGTACCATTTCTCGTAAAACTCGCGGTAGGAGCCGTCCTTGATGCGGCGCCACCACTCCTGGTTCTCGCGATACCAGCGGATGGTAGCGGCGAGCCCCTCCTCAAATGGAACCTGCGGCTGCCAGCCAAGTTCCGCTTCAATTCGGGTGGGGTCCATCGCGTAGCGACGGTCGTGGCCGGGGCGGTCCTTGACGAATCGGATGAGGGATTCGGGCTTGCCAAGTTGGCGGAGGAGTTCCCTGACGACGTCGATGTTCTGCCGCTCGTCGCGGGCTCCGATGTTGTAGATGGCGCCGGACCGTCCGCGCTCCACGGCGGCGAGGAGCGCCCGCGAATGGTCGTCGGTGTGAATCCAGTCGCGCACTTGCCGGCCGTCGCCGTAAACGGGAAGCGGCTTGTCCTCCAGAGCGTTCGACAGCATCAGCGGCAGAAGTTTCTCCGGGAACTGGTGCGGGCCGTAGTTGTTTGAACACCGCGTGATGACGACATCTTGGCCCCACGTGCGGTGGGCAGCGAGAACGAACATGTCGGCCGCGGCTTTGCTGGCGGCGTAGGGGCTTGAGGGCGCAAGGCGACCGTCTTCTGTGAACGGCGGGTCGTCGGGGTCCAGCGAGCCGTAAACCTCGTCCGTGGAGACCTGAAGGAATCGCTTCACCCGTTTCTCGCGCGCGACGTCCAACACGACCTGCGTGCCGAGGACATTGGTTCGAACGAACGCGTGGGGGCCGAGGATGGAACGATCCACGTGGGTTTCGGCGGCGAAGTTCAGGAGCGCCTCCGCCCCGTCCGGAATCGCTTCACGGACCGCGTCGGCGTCGCAGATGTCGGCGCAGAGGAATGTGTGCCGGTCCTCGGGAACGCCCTTGAGGTTCTCCAGGTTGCCGGCGTAGGTCAAAAGATCGAGGTTGACGAGGCGCAGGTCAGGGCGCTCGCGAAGGGCGAACCGGATGAAGTTCGAGCCGATAAACCCGGCGCCGCCGGTCACGATCCAGGTCGGCATGCGCGGCTTCCTGAACAAGGACAATGCGGACACCATCCTCTCGGACGGCGTCCGCTCGCCCCCGTCCTATGTGGTTGCGTCGAAACGTCGCCGGCGCCTATTCGGCGGGCGCCTCTTCAGCCGGTGCTTCTTCGGCCGGCGCTTCTTCGGCCGGCGCTTCTTCGGCCGGCGCTACCTCTTCCGTCGTTTCCTCCGGAGGCTCGGACTTGCATCCGACCGCCATCGGAACCATCAGAAACGCCAAAAGCGCTACCAGTGCCAGATACCTCATGCTCGGTCTCCTTTCACGAGAATTCTGATGCCCCATCGGATCCTTCAACCCTGCGATTGGTCACCTGGTGTGGGCGGCGCTACCTCAGCCGCAGGCACCTCCTCAACCGCCGGCGCCTATTCGGCGTCCCAGTCGGCGTCCCAGTCGACGTCCGCCTCTTCAGCCGGTGCTTCTTCGGCCGGCGCCTCTTCGGCCGGTGCTTCTTCGGCCGGTGCTTCTTCAGCCGGCGCCTCTTCGGCCGGCGCCTCTTCAGCCGGCGCCTCTTCAGCCGGCGCCTCTTCGACCGGCGTCTCTTCGACCGGCGCCTCTTCGGCCGGCGCCTCTTCGGCCGGCGCCTCTTCGACCGGCAGTTCCGTCTCCTCGAGGATAATGTTCCAGTCGTCAGCCGGCGCCTCTTCGGCGGCCTCTTCGGCGGCCTCCTCCACCGCAGGCGCGGCTTCCTCCGGTGCCGGCTCTTCGGCCTTCTTGCATCCGACCGCCATCGGGACCATCAGAAACGCCAAAATCGCTGCCAGCGCCAGATACTTCATCTCCAATCTCCTTTCGCAAGACCCT
Organism: Phycisphaerae bacterium; assembly: GCA_035527275.1. Classification (GTDB taxonomy): domain Bacteria; phylum Planctomycetota; class Phycisphaerae; order FEN-1346; family FEN-1346; genus DATLBA01. Next base: position 5,789 of record DATLBA010000011.1, on the reverse strand, counting down.
AACGTGACGTTGGCCATACGTTCTGTGACCTCCGTAACCCTATTGGCGATTGTAGTCATCCCCCCGACGCATGCAAGAAGTTTTATTGCGAAAAGCCCGCGAACGGTTCCAGGGGAAAAGGCCTCGCCGGAACCTCACCGGAGCCCTCGGCGATCCGCTTGGGCTCATCACGAGTCGAAATGGGCGCGGCCCTCTCGGACACTCCAGAGATTCGGATCCTTCATGTACTCGTACAGGTCTGACAGAAGCGCAAGGTGCTCGTCCTCCTCGGCCTTCAATCGCATCAAGAGGTCTTTGGATGCTTCGTCCTCGGCTTTGGCAGCGCTGGTCTGGTAGAAGGCGATGGCCTTGCGTTCCATCTCCTGCCCCAATTCGATGGCCTCGAGGTCTCCCGTCTCGGGTTCGACGACCTTGTCCATCTCGGCCCGGGCGCGCTTGAGAACTCCGGGGTCGGTTGAAGGCAGGTCGGCGTCCGCGGGGCAGGCGCCTTGGTCGGACCAGGACCGAAGGAGTTGCTCGTGTTGGGTCTCCTGGTCGGCGAGCCGGCCGAACATCTTCTTGCCGAGCGGGTGTTTGGTGTCCTCGCCCGCGCGCACATAGAAATCGTGGGCGCCCCGTTCCTTCTCGATGCCCATCGCCAGAATCCCGCACATCTTCTCACTCAACGCCATCGGTGCTTCCCTTTCGTCCGCCAGCGGAACGGCGCCAACGTCTATTATAGGCGACGCGGGCTGGCAGGACAGTTCAAAGATCCGAGAGCGTCCTTGCTCGATGAGGTCCGCGAGGAACTCGCCCCGCCGACGACGAAAACCTTCACCGTTTCCTCTCCGACCAAAAACGCAGCATTTCGCGGCGCTCAACTCGCTCGGATTCTCTGACGAAGACACTGGCTGATGAGATGCTCAAGAATGCAGTGCACATCCTCAACGTGCCCGTCGTTGCGGCTGAAAACCGTGACGTCGACATCGACCATGGCCTTGAGTTTTCCGCCGCCGAATCCGATAAAGCCAATCGTCACCGCGCCCTTTTCTCCGGCGTACCGGACCGCATCCAGAACGTTCGGAGAGTCGCCCGAAGCAGTGATCGCGATGAGCACGTCGCCTTCCTCGAGGAAAACCTTTAATTGCTCGGTGAAAACTTTCTCATAAGAGATATCGTTGCTGACGGCCGTCATCACAGAAACGTTATCGGTCAGGCTCATCGCCTTCATGCGCGGCTTGCCTTCGACGGCACATCCCTTTGCGAGGTCGCACATCATGTGGCTGGCGGTGGCGGCGCTGCCCCCGTTACCGATGATGAAAATGTGCCGGCCCTTCCGATAGGCCTCAAAGATAATCTGAATAACCCGTTCCACGGCGTCGACGCCGATCTCGTCGAGCACCTCCCGCAGTCCCGACAGGTAGCGGCTTACGAACGGCTCGGCCATAGGACGCTATCCTCAGATGATCTTGGAACCCTGCGGCTCCAACCGGAATGACAGTTCCCGAAGGTCGCCCAATCGTCGAAATCCGCCAGACGCCGCCCTGTCCGAAGGACCTTCGCCATTTCGCCCGAGAGGTCGCGCATGCGGCGGAGCACATCGGCTTTCTTCTCGGTATCCTCACGCTGCTTCGAGAGGACGGGCGACGCCGACCGCCTTATGCCTGTATAAAAGAACACAAGGTGGTTGTCAAGTTCCTCTCGAGCCTCGCGCGAGCTGATCACTCACCCACGTCGCCTGCCTCCAGGAGCAGCGCGCCGACGACGACGCTCTCCTCCCCCAGGGCCGCGGGAACGATCGGGCACCGCCCGGCGAGCGGCGCGAAGGCGCGGCGGTCGAACGCCCGGCCGAGCCGCTGAAAGAACGGCTCGCCCATCAGCGCTACGCCGCCGCCGATCGCAATCACCTCGGGCTCGACCAGCGCGGCGACGTTCGCGAGCGCCACCGCCAGCGCCTCGCAGACCTCGTCCATCAGGGCCACAGCCAACGGGTCGCCCTCGGCCAACGCCACCCCGACGACCGCCGCGTCCACCCTCTCGGGATCGCCCTCCGCAAGCGCCAGGATACGGCTGTCGGGATGGTCGGCCAGGCATCGGCGGGCGCGGCGGGCGATGCTCCAGCCGGAACAGAGGCTCTCGAGGATATCGTAGCGTCCGGCCTCGGCGTCCCAGACGTGGGTGTGGCCGATCTCGCCGCCGAATCGCGGCCCGGTCACCAACCGGCCGTCGAGGACCAAGCCGCCCCCGATGCCGCTGCCGACGTTCATGTAGAAGACGCGGCGACGGCCCCGCCCCGCCCCCCGCCGCGCTTCGGCAACGGCCGCAGCGTTCGAATCATTCTCGACAACGGCGGGGAGACCGAACGCCTTTCCGGCCCACTCTCGAAGGCCGAACCCCTCCCAGCCGCCGACCTGGTGGCTCTTGATGACGCAGCCGGTGTCGCGGACAACCGGCCCGCCGAAGCCGATGCCCACCTGCTCGAGCGGCTCGGGGGTTTTCGCACAGACCTCCTTGACCAAGTTGGCGGCGCGGCGGCGGACCGCCGGGGCGCCCTCTTGAGCCGGCGACTCGGCCCGCACGAGATGCACAATGTCACCTTCGGCGGTCCCGATGGCCGCCTGGAGTTTCGTCCCGCCGATCTCAATGCCGATTCGCAACGGAGACCTCCCGAAAAACAGCCGGTTCTGCCGGACGCCCGCACGGCCGACCGTTATTCGACCCTCCGCCAGCGGCGGAGCGCGTCAACTGTTTGCTGCATATCGCCCGGCAGCGGGGCCACGAAATGAATCGGTTCGCCGCTCCGCGGATGCCGAAGCGTCAGGCCGGCCGCGTGAAGCGCTTGCCGCGCAATCAAAACCTCATCGTGGTCCGCCCGACCGCGCGCAATCTCCTGGAGCGTCAACTTATCGCGGCTGCCGTATTGCCGGTCCGCGACGACCCGGTGGCCGATGTACGCCAGATGGATGCGAATCTGATGGGTGCGGCCGGTTCTGGGCCGGATGTCCACCAGCGAGAAGCCGTCGAAGGTTTCGGCGACCTCGTAATGGCTGGTGGCCTCTTTGCCGGTTCCGTCGCGGCGGACGGCGCGGCGGTCGCGGATGTGGCGGTCCCTGCCGAGCGGCTGCTCGATGACGTCGGCGTCGAGTTCCGGAACGCCTTCGACGATGGCGACATAGTGTTTCTCGACCTGGCGGCCTTCCCATTGCCGGGCAAGGCACACGTGAGCCTTATCGTTTTTGGCAAAGAGGATGACGCCGCTCGTGTCCTTGTCGAGGCGGTGGACGACGCCCGGCCGCCAGGGCCCGCCCACCTTCGAGAGGTTCTCGGCGTGATAGGCAACAGCGTTCACAAGCGTTCCGTGCGGGTTGCTGCGCGCCGGGTGCACGATGATCCCCGGAGCCTTGTTGACGGCGATGAGGTCCTCATCCTCGTAGAGGACGTCAATCGAAATCGGCTCGGGGACGATGCCGAGGGGTTTGGGCTTGTCCAGAGTGACGAAGATGGAGTCGCCCCGGTGCACTTCGGCCGAGGGCTTCATGACCGGCTCGCTGTTGACCAGGACGCGGCCGGCCTTGATGAGTTTCTGGTAGGCGGCGCGGCTGCGCTTGGGCCAGCGATGGGCGAGAAACCGATCGAGGCGAGGCTCCGCCGGATCGTGCTGGAAGGTGATCTCGAGCGTCTCGGGTTCCCGTTCGGGCCCCTTGTCGCGCGCCGAATCCTTCAGCGGTTCCCGGGAGGCGCCGTCGGTCGCGTGTTGGCTGACCATCCGATCCTTCGAAGGCGCGCTACCCGGCGCCGACCATGTCGCGCGCCAGGTCCACCGCGCTGGCCGCGTCGGCCGCATAGCCGTCGGCGCCGATCTCGTCGGCGAAGCCCTGGGTGATCGGCGCGCCGCCGATCATGACCTTGACGTTCACGCCCGCCGCCTTCAAGGCGTCGATGACATTTTTCATGTTGGGCATCGTCGTGGTCAGGAGGGCGGACAGCGCGATAATATCGGCCCCCGCTTCCTTGGCGGCCGAGACGAACTTCTCCGGATCGACGTCCACCCCGGCGTCAACCACCTGGAACCCGCCGCCTTTGAGCATCATGCCGACCAGGTTCTTGCCGATGTCGTGAAGGTCCTGCTTGACGGTGCCGATGACCACCTTGCCCCGGGGCTTGAAACCGGTTTCGGCCAGGATCGGCTCGAGGATTTTCATGCCGCCGGCCATGGCCCTAGCGGCGATGAGGACCTCCGGCACATAGACCTCGTTGGCCTTGAACTTGCGGCCGATGCTGTCCATGCCGACGATGAGACCCTTGTTCAGAATCTCTTCGGCCGAGGCGCCCTCATCCAGGGCCTCGCGGACCAGTTTGACCACCGTGTCGCGGTCTCCCTTCTCCAACGCCTGGGCCAAGCCTTCCAAGTCTGCCATTGCTCATTCCTCTCCTAAAAGGGGTTCAAACGAAGGTTTATTCGCCGGGTTCCGTTGATTCGGGGTGTTCGATGGATTCTGGTGCGCTCTCCTGGGGTTCAGCCGCTTCCTCTATCGGCTCCTGGGAGAAGACGACCGGCTCGTATCCGGCGATGGCTTCCAGATGGGCCTTCGCGCGGACGACGGCGACGGAGCGGGGCCACTTCTCGCAGACTTCTTCCAGCACGGCGCGGCCGCCGTCGAGGTCGCCTTCCTGAATCGCCACGAGCGCAAGGCCCGTCCGCGCCATCGGTTCCTGAGTCCCCCCGGCCTCGGCCACCCGGGCATAAAGGCCTCTCGCCTCCGCCAGGAGGCGGGCGCGGCGGGCTTCCTCGTCCTCGCCTTCCACCGGGGCGACGCCGCTCGCAACCTCGTAAAGCAGCCGGTCGGCGAGCATCAGTCTGGCCGTCGGCGCTGGCACCGCCTCCGGATACACGCTGAGAAACTCATGGAGTGGTTCGGTGCCTCCGCTCGCGCGGGCCAGATTGAACGCCACCATCGCTCCGGTGTCCTCACTGTGTTCGCCGCGAATCGCCGGCAGCACGACGAAGAGGAACAGAAACGCGGCAAGGGCGGCCGCGACGTAACCGAGCAGGCGTCCGTGCGGCTTGACGCGCACGATCTGTCGGCCGAGCCAGTCGGCCAACTCGTTGGTCTTGAGTTCGTGCCGGCGCTTGCTTTTCATTCGCCGGAACCCCTCTCGGATTCCGGGGGCCTGCCGCCCTTCGGAAAGACCTGGATGAGAAGTTTGGTTCCCCAATCGTCCCGGACGCTGATGTAGCAGGCTTCGTCCGCCTTCTCGAACTGGAACCGCCGCCAGCCGCGCGAGAAACTCTCCTCGACCTTTTTCCACCCCGCCCCGGCCATTTCGCGGCGGTAGAACTCGGCCACTTGCCGCATCGGCTCCCTGCCGCGATACAGATGCCGGACAAAACGCAGGTCGCCCGTCTGCCGGTCCGTCGACTCGTTCGCGTCGAACTTGAACGTCGCCGGCACGGGGACGTCCGGTATCCTCGGCGCCAGGGCCGGCGCCGAGGCGGCGGCGGGCTCGCGGCTCTGGCCGCATCCCAACACCACCACCAAAAGACCGATGAGGGCAAGGGCCGACAGCACCGGCAGGCCGATGGCCGGACGAATCAATCTCGCAATCCGCTGAAACGTCCTCATCGAGACTCCTCCCGCTCAAGGGCGCGGACCACCAGGGCTTCCGCCGCCGAGAAGGCCGCCCCTATTTCTTCCTCTATCAGGCCAGCGTTTGCAAGAACTTTTCGGGCGTCGGCCGGAGGCCGAAGGTCCGCCACAGCGTGGGTGTCGGAACCGAAAATGACCTGGGCGCCGGCTTGCCGCGCCGTC
>DATLBA010000010.1:0-15891 GCA_035527275.1 Phycisphaerae bacterium | reverse complement strand
TGGTGGCTCTGCTCCTGGCGAGCGGGCTCATTCTGGTGACGTTTGGCTGGGTGGCGCCCGGGGTGAGCGATCTGTTAGCGGTCGTGCCGGATGGACTCGCGCGGGCCATTGGTGCCGTCGTGCGGGCCCTGGCGCGTGTGCCGGGCGGCCATTTCTATACGGCGGGTTTCTCGTGGCCCTGGCTGGTGGTCGTGTATGGGCTTCTCGGCATGTGGCTCGGGCGGGAACGGCTCGGCCTGTCGCGCAGGCGGCTGGGCGTCGCGGCGCTTGCGGCTCTCGCCGTTTTCGTGTGGACCGGCGGACACCGGACGCCCGACGCGGCCCGGGCCACAATCCTGGCGGTCGGAAACGGCAACACGAACCTTCTGGAGTTGCCGAACGGCAGGAATCTCCTCTACGACGCGGGGTCGGTGCTCTCCTACACGCGCGCGGCCGAGACAACAACGGCACCGGCGCTCTGGTCGCGCCGCATCGGGCGGATCGATGCATGCTTTATCAGCCATTCGCATTTCGACCACTTCAAGGATATCCTGCCGCTCGTCGAGCGCTTTGGCATTCGAAAGGTGTTTGTGCCACCGACGTTTCTGCGCGGCCGTCTGAGCGTTGATGACGCCGTCGTCGAAGCGCTGCTCGAGCGGGGCGTCGAGGTGACGTTCTTCGGGGCGGGCGACCGCCTGGCAGGGACGGGCGGCGCGACGGTCCGGGCCCTGTGGCCGCGCGGCACCGCTTCTCAGACGGACAAGATTAACGACGGGTCGCTCGTCCTCGAGGTGGCCGAGAACGGGCGGCGGCTGCTTCTTACCGGCGACCTCGAGGCGGACGGCATCGCCGCGCTGCTTGCGCGAGAGCCGGACCTTTCGGCCGACGCGATACTTTGGCCGCATCACGGCGGTGACCCTGAGGCGGTCCGTCGCCTGGCGGCCGCCGCAGGCGCCAAAGTGCTGGTCATCTCCGCGTCGCGAACTCGCCGAGCCGAGCACGAGCCCACCTGGGTCGCGGAGCAGGGAATCACCTGTTACCACACTGCGAAGGACGGGGCCGTGACGCTGACTCTCCAGCCCGGGGAAATGGACGTGGCGACCTTCTTGGACGGCGCCGACGTCCGTTAGTCCGTCAGGACGAGATTGTCGGCGTGGATGACTTCGTCGTAAGGGCGGTCGCCGAGGACGCGCTCGAACTGGCTGCTCTTCAGGCCTTTGATCTTGGCGACGTCGGCGGCGGAATAGTTCGAAAGACCCTGCGCGATTTCCCGGCCTTCCGGACCGACGACGGCGACGACGGCGCCCGCCTCGAAGCGCCCCTCGGCGCCGGTGATGCCGGAGGCGAGCAGGCTCTTTCGAGCGCGCAGGGCCTTGGCGGCGCCGGCGTCCACCGCGATTTTTCCGGACGGCCGCCGCGCCAGGCCGATCCAGCGCTGCCGGGCCGTCATCTTACCGGCTTTTGGGAGGAACAGCGTCCCGACGGATTCGCCCGCAAGGAGGTCCGCAAGGACGTTCGGGCGTCGGCCGTCGGCGATGACGGCCATTTCGCCCGCCGCAAGGACCGTCGCGACGGCTTCGAGTTTGGTGGCCATGCCTCCGGTTCCGAGGGCCGAGCGCGACCGGTCGGCCGCGCCGGTCACCTCCTGGAGGTCCTCGACCACGTCGAACCGTTCGGTGCGCCCGGCGTCGCGAAAGACGCCGTCCACGGTCGTCAGCAGGACCAGCAGGTCCGCCCGCAAGAGGTTGGCGACCATCGCGGCGAGGATGTCATTGTCGCCGAAACGAATCTCATCGACGCTGACCGTGTCGTTCTCGTTGATGATGGGGACGGCGCCGTAGCCTTGCAGGGCGTGGATGCAGTTGCGGGTGTTCAGGTAGCGGGCCCTGTCCTCCACGTCGCCGCGCGTCAGCAGGACCTGGGCGGCGTGGCGGCCGTGGCGTTTGAGCGCTTCGTCGAAGGCGCGCATGAGTTTCGCCTGGCCGATGGCGGCACAGGCCTGGAGTTGGGGAAGTGCGGCCGGGCGCTTCTCGAGGTTGAGGTCGCCCATCCCGGCGCCGATGGCGCCGCTCGAGACGACCGCCACGCGCAGGCCCCGCGTCTCCAGATCGTGAACCTCATCGGCAATGTGCTGGACCAGAGCGAGGTCCAAGCGCCCCGCGTCGTCGGCCAGGACATTCGTCCCGAGTTTGACGACCAGGCTCCGGATGCCGCTCATGGCTTCTTGGCGTTGTTTGCGGCTCATCGTGGTTCCTCGGGCGCGAGCGCCTCCTGTATGAGGCGGACGTTTCGCTCCGTAGCGCCCTGCATGCGGCGGATGACGGTTCGTGCGGCTTCGCCCATTTGACGGCGCCGCTCCGGATTCGTCAAGAGTTCGTCCACGCCCGAAGCGAGGGCGTCTGCGTCGGCGACTTCGCGGGCCGCGCCCGCCTCGCGCATCGCCGAAGCCTCGACGGGGAAGTTGAACATGTGGGGCCCCCAGAGAAGAGGCCGGCCGAGAGACCCGGGCTCCATCGGATTCGACCCGCCAAAGGGGACGAAGGTTCGTCCGATGATGACAAGGTCCGCCAGGGCGTACCATTTCATGAGTTCGCCCATCGTGTCGCCCAGGATGACGGGCGGCTCGCCGCCGGGCGCGCCGCGTGCCGGGCCGGCGCTTCGGCGAAGAGGAAAGAAGCCTGCCTTTCGGATCGCTTCGGCCGCCGGCTCGAAACTTTCCGGACGGCGCGGCACGAGGACGAGGCGCAGGCCCGGACGGCGCTTGCGGGCCTTTCGGTAGGCTTCGAGGATGACGGCCTCTTCGCCCGGGGCCGTGCTGCCCGCGACGACCAGCGGCGCGTCGCGGTCGAGCCCCATCTCCGCGCGCAAGGCCTCGGCGCCGGGGACCGTGTCGGCGAACGCGACGCCGTCGTGCTTCATCTGGCCCGTCACGTGAATTCGTTCGGGGTCGGCGCCGAGGCTGAGGAGCCGGTCTTCATAGGCGGAGGCCTGGACGCCGATGGCCCGCGCGCTGTTCACGACGCGCTTCATCAGGGGGCGAATCGGAAGGTATCCCCGCCGGCCGCGCTCCGTCAGGCGCAGGTTGACGACGAAGACGGGAATACCGAGTCGCTCGGTCAAGAGGAAAAAGTTCGGCCACCATTCGGATTCGACCTGGATGACGGTCGTCGGTTTGATCCGCGAAAGGGCCGCGAGGACACACGGCGCAAGGTCAATCGGGAAGTGGAAGATTCGGTGGTCGGGAAAGAGCCGCTCGGCGCGCCGGCGGCCGGTGAGGGTGGTGGTGGAGATAACAATCTCGTGGTCCGGGAAGGCTTCGGCGAGCGCGGGAACGAAAGTGCGCGCGGCTTCGGTTTCGCCGACGCTGACGGCGTGGACCCAGAAGCGTTTGCGGCCTGGCTGGAGGTTGGGGACGAGGCCCCACCGTTCCCAGACGCAGGTCCGGTACTTTCGGCGCGTGGCGACGAGGAAGAGGTACACCGGCCATCCCACCGCTGCCGCGAGGAGGTAAACCAGGTTGACGAGAATCAGCCAGCCGATGCTGGACCGCGTGCATTTCATGGCGCAAAAATGGTAGCATCGAGTCGCGGGTTTTGCGAGAATTCTCCTGCGATGGGAACGAACGAGATTCTGGATCAGGTCCGGGCGCGGCCGGAGGGGGCCGGGCATCTGGCCGGGGACCAGAGGAAAATCAATCCTTGAAAACCCGCCGCCCGCGGTTTAGCATAATGAAACCGTTATCAAGTGGGCAGGCCACCCCTATCCGGCTTGGCTCGGGAACCGCTGCTCATGCGAGCCGTAAGGTAGAGCAGCGTGAAATGCGAGGTATAAAAGCGATGCAAAGTGTGCCCTCAAGAAAGACCATTGCCCAATTGGTGCATACAGCAGTGGGGTCGTTCGCGGTGGGTTTCAGGGCGCGCCATGAGGGTGAGGTCGATAACCCCAACGGCATCATCAATATGAAAATTCACAATGTATTTATTGAAGCACTCGGCGAGGAGATACAGTATTACGGCGCTTTAGTCCGCTCCTTGGACAGCTCTTTGGGTAATATGCTTGAAAAATTAGCAATGAATATCGCAGGACTCAGTTTTGAGGTCAGAAGGAATGTTGAAGGCCCGCTAAGTGTTGAGCAGACTAGGATGATAGCAGATCTACTTGAAAGGTATAAGCGAAGAGAAAAACAGCCAACGGTAGAGGATTATCAAAAGATAGGGTGCCTAGGCAGGAGTGCCCAGGATAGAGTGAGGCGCCACGACAGTGATTATTATCTTATTGATACAACCGGCCACGTCCATTATCTGATTGAGCTTAAGATAGGCGGAGACCTCGACAACAAGAAGGCCCGTTCGGAGAAGGAGGCCATCTTGGAGCAATTCGCAATACTGTCAAACGTGCTCCCTGCCGGAAGCCAAATAAAGATCTTTTTCGCTACCGCTTACAATCGCTTCGGGGAAAACGAGCCTTGGCGACAGCAGAGGGTAAGGCAATTTTTTGCTGATGATGAGCTTTTGATTGGCAAGGATTTTTGGAATTTCGTCTGTCAATCCGACCATGGTTGCGAATGGGTATCTGAAGCGTATCGCAACGTGGTTTCAAAAATGAGATTTAACAGGAATAATGCCGAGATGAGTCTTTGGCAAAGCTTAACTCAATACGCGCTATGACAAAAGTTGATGCAATAAAAGCGTTGATGAAAGATAACGGCGGCGTTGCCTCGTGGAAATATATCTACGACAACATCGAGCGATATTACCCCGCGGCAAAATCGTCTCCCGAATGGAAAGCAGGTATTCGCGGCGTTTTGTACCGGGAAATCAAGAACAAGGAAAGCTTTAAGAAAGTCGGCTTCGGCATTTTCGCACTGGAAGAATACCAAGAAGAAAAGCAGATTGAAGAAATTCATAAAGATCCAGTCAGAATGCACTCGTATATGGAGGGCATAATGGTTGAACTCGGCAATTACGAAAACCACATAACTTTCTGCGCTGACCCGACGGCAACGTTTCAGGCGAATGTCTTTATTAATCAGCTTACTACCATCGAAGACTTCCCCGATTTTACCTATCCCGAAATCAACAGCATCGCCAAAAGAATTGATGTTATCTGGTTTTCAAGCAAGGGTTACCGGTTTCCGAAACGAGCCGTTGAAATCGTTGATAGCATCGGCACACTCGGCGAGTCGTTAAGCCGAATGTACCAGCTTAAAGAGTTTCAGACGGATTTTTATGTTATTGCACCCGACAAACACATCGAGAAACTCCACAATACTTTGAGCCGCGAGCCGTATTCAATTGAACGAGACAGGTTTATCGTCAAGAATTACGACGAGACGATTGATTATTACAAGAAGCGGCTGGAATTGGAGAAACTGAAGTTTTGATGCTTTCCAATTCATGGTGTGGTATAAGACAAATCCTGCGCCGAAAATCGGACGCGCCGGATTTCTTAACAGTTGCGAACTCATCGTCGTCTGTTGGAACAAGGGCCATACCTGGAACTTCAGTAATCAAAGAGATATGCACAATTTCATCGAGAGTCCCATCTGTATGGGCGCAGAACGGCTCAAGGATCCGCACCATCCAACGCAAAAACCCTTGAGGGTTTTGGAGCGCATCATCGAGATTGCCTCAAATCCGGGCGACCTCGTGCTCGACCCCTTTATGGGCGTCGGTTCGAGCGGAGTTGCAGCCCTCAAATGGGAGAGGAACTTTATCGGGTTCGAGACGGAAGAGGCATACTATAAGGCCGCCGAGAAACGCCTTGAAGCCGTTAAAGCGCGGCTCTTTTAAAAGGCGACGATGTTGTCATGCGGCCGGCGCAGTGTAATTGGAATGTTGCGCTGGGCGAGGGGAGTGCGGCGTGAAACTGATTGCCCTGGGCGGCCTGGGCCTGATCACCCGGCGCAGGCGCCGCGCGGCGTGACCGACAAACGCGAAAAAACCGTCGAGAAGGCCTCCAGGAGCCGCGAGGTTTGCGCAGGAGCGACGCAGGGTGAAAAGTAGGGTTTTTTTGTGGGCAGTTCCGGGCTTCCCGGCCGAGCACGGCGAAGGCCTACTCGCCCCTCCTGAGAGTACTACACACAACCTAAGGGACAGTGAGCCTATGCTCGTAATCGTATCTCTTCAGTTTGCGGAGTTGTTTCGCCGGTGGCATTTCTGGCTTTGACACCACCTCCTTAACACTCGGCGTCTTGCGGAACCCGGTGTAGAAAGCGTAGTCAAGCAAGAAGACTTGGTACTTCTCGCCGGCACGTTCGGGTGTGATGCCAGGGTGGAGAACATGTATGAACCGTAGGTCGCTTACCTTCTGGATAAGGCCGTACTTCGGGTTGCTCACGTCGATATGGACGAGGAACGCGTTGCACTTTATTTCCTTCAGGCAGAACGTCTTAAGGTCTTCAATGATGCGGTGGACGACGCTCATGCCGTCTTCCACGTCGTCACAGATGTAGCGTTCCTTCTCAATCATCGAGTCTGCGGCGGCCATGTTGATGTCCGTTACAGACACACGTGTCCTGCCTGCAGAGATGGCCTTGGATATGGCGTTATTGAAAATATAGAGGGCGTCGCGAGGCACTCCTGCGCATGCCCATGTCAGGCGCTCCAGGACTTTCTTGCCCGCGGACAGGCTCTTTATGCTTGGAATGCCCACGTATGTAACGTAGCTCTCAAGAATCCTGCTGATGTGCTTGTAGGCGGCTCCGGGATTAACAAGGTTGTAATCGAGCCGTATTACCTGCGCGTCCCCTGGCGTTTGGAACCCAACCTGCTCCTGATGGTCGTATAGCCTCGTTAGGTTTTCAATGGCCGTGATCTTGAGGTAGATGTTGTTGCCCCGGGCAAACGAGTATAGAGCAGCTAGGAACAACGGCTGAACGCTAGGATGCAGCAGATGCAGGTCGTCGATGAACAAAAATAGGCGCCCACGCGCCTGTACAAGTGGTAGCAGGTGTCGAGCAACGTGGGGAAGGGCCAAGCGGATGTCGGCGAACGACAGATCGGGGCCCTGCTCCTCCATAGTGAGCGCTATGTCCCTAAGCCGCTCCATGTCTTGTGAAAAGGAAGAGGCGCACGAGGACAGTGCCTGCACGATCTCAAGGAGAACTTGTGGGATAACGAGCAAGTCATCACGCCCCTGATACTGTTGCATGGCTATCCACGCAAACGGCACATTCCCTGTACGAGCGCGGAAACATGAGTGCAATACGAGCGTCGACTTGCCAGCTCCCCGCCGGCCGAACACTACGTGGTTAGTGTCGTTGATGATCCGCCTCTCCTCGCCTCCCAGAAAAGGAATGGACTTTGCGTGAAAATCGGACTCTAGCGACGCCTTCCCAATCGTGAGGGACTCGGTCAGAAGGCCTTGAAGGATCTGACATTCAGAGGAGTTTAGCCAGTTGGCCGGACGCTTCCTCTTGAGGAAGGCGCGGTTTGCGAAGGCATTCGAACTCTCAAGTTCACTGTTTGTGCGGGCCAACCCCTCCTCGTAGACTTTGTTCGCGGTTCCCACATGCAGCGCAAGGTATTCCTCTCCCGCCTTGTCGACGACCGAGTAGGGCGGGGGGGCAATGTTGCAGATCCTTGCGAACCGTCCCGCGAATTCTTTGGCATCATTCGTCATGGGAGTACTCCTTTGGATTGCAGGTGCTGTCTCACCTCATTCAGGAATGACGACGCCTCGCGCACATAATCATCGGCACGCAGCTCGAGAGACAGTGCCGCGGCTGAGTGATCGTAATCTGCGAGATTCCTGTCTCCCCGGAACTTCGTGAGGAATTCCGCCCACGTTGCACGAGAAGGGAAATCGTCCGGCAGTTTCGAGATGTTCTTGTGGTCTTTGTGGTCCGTGTCGTAGGTCCCGTCGTGTGCTAGGCGGACCGCCCGGCTCGCGATATAGCACGCATAGTAGCCGCGCGAGACTTTTTGCCGCCATGAACCTCGTCCGGTGGCACGCCGTGCAAACCGCAAATGCGTCTTACTCAGAAGGACTAGCGCTTTGACGTTAGCATGAAGTTCCCGCCGTATCCTTTTCTCCGAGGCACGCGACAACATGGGGCCAAGGTATCGGATGGCTTTGTGGGGGTTGAGCTTCAGAAAGTTTTTGCTGTCCATGCTTAGCCCCGCCACTCGAGGCATCCGTGGTAACGATCGCTAGACCAGCCCCTCACAATGAGTTTACGCGAGTTCCGGTGACACACACCTTAACTCCACCTGCCCCCTGACTTAGGACGGGAATTCCGGGGACGGCATACCGAACTCGGCTAACCCGCGCCCGGAACCCTTTCCTGCCGAGAGTGCACAATAATGCGAGGTGTTATGTGCGTCAAGGTGAATCACCGGCGGCAGGGTCAAGTTGGGAGCATATGCTCATAATCGCCGGCGGAAAACGCGCGCGGACACATGGAGGACTGCCAATATAACAGGTGCGAAAAGGGGGTTAAAAAGGGCCAATTTGCATCCAATTCCGACCAAAAAGTGAAAAAAAGTCGAAAAAAGCGCCCAAAAGTGCCTTGCCCATCTTAACATTTTGGCCCCTGAATCGCCCTGGCGCTAGCGCCAGGCCCGATTCGGCCCCGAAATAGGGGTGAAAATCGGCCAGAATCCGGAAAATCCGCCCCAAACCGCGCCCCGAATCGGCCGAGTCGTATCGGCTTTGGTGCATAAGAATTCGGCTGGCCGACCCGCTGGAGTTCTGAGATTCTGGCCAGCGATCAGGCGTGATGGTCGACTAGGCGGTGCTGAGTGGCCCAATCTCGGTCACCAAGACAGTGGGCGACTCGACCAGACAAGAGGTGGGCGGGCGCGGGCCGTTTTGCCTTGCAAGGGGGTGAATGGGCTGCTAGATTGTCCGCGCAAGGGGCATCTCAGGTGGTGTGATTCGGTGGGCGGCGAATGGGCGAAGGGCTTGCGCAGTGGGTTTCCACGTGGCCGTTCGGCGTCTTTTTGTTTCTCGCAGGGCTGTGCCTCGGCAGTTTCCTGAACGTCTGCATCCACCGGCTGCCGACGGGCAAGAGCCTGGTCTGGCCCGGGTCACATTGTCCGGTGTGCCTGGCTTCCGTTGCGTGGTATGATAACATTCCGGTCGCGAGTTACTTCTATTTGCGTGGTCGGTGCCGGCGGTGCGGGGTGCGGTTTTCGGCCCGGTACATGGTGGTCGAGTTGGCGGCGGGCCTGATCCTGTTCGGTTATTGGCTGGCGTATTTTCGGCTGGGGCTGCGGGAGGGGACGAACCACTTTGGCGTGTATGCGGTTCACATGGTCCTGGCCGCGTCGCTTCTGGTTTCCGGCGTCATTGACTTCGAGCGGAAGGAAATCTATACGTCGGTGACGAATTTCGCGCTGGGGGTGGCGCTGGTGGGTTCGTTTCTGTGGCCGCAGGTCCAGCGCGTGGGGTCGTACGACGGCGCGCTTCCGGACTGGACGGGCTGGGCCCGGGCGGACGCGGTGCTCCTGGCGCTCGTGGGGGCGGCGGTCGGAGCGGGCCTGATTTACCTGACGCGCCTTTTGGGGACGTTGGCGTTCCGGCGGGAGGCGATGGGAATCGGCGACGTGTATCTGATGGCGGCCATCGGGGCAGCGCTCGGGTGGGAGGCGGCGGTCCTCGTGTTTCTGGTGGCCCCGTTCCTCGGACTGGGATACGGTTTGTGGCGGCTGGCGAGGCGCCGGGACCACGAAGTGCCGTATGGACCCTTCCTCGGACTGGCCGCAGGGATTATCATGCTTGTTCAGGAGACCCTTGTGGGCCATTTTCGGCCGGGCATCGAAGCGATTGGGCGGCTGCTGTCGGAATGGAGGGGAGGATGAGGACCGTCGGCCTTTGGCTGCTTCTCATCGTGTGCGTGCTGGTGCTGGCCTATGCGGCGTATCTTTTGATTGCCAACGCTGCAGCGGCTGAGCGGCTGTCCCTGTATCCGGCACCGGGCGGGGAGGTGGCTGCTATCTGGGTGCTCTTGGCTGCCGTCGTCGCCGGTGCGGCGCTCGTGCCGCTCTTGCGCCTGTTGGTATGGACGGCCGCGAACCTGAAGGCGTCGCGGAAGGAGAGGGCTGCGGCGGAACCGGCGGGCGAGGCGCGGCGTTTCAGAGAGGAGGACGTTTAGGCGCGGGGTGGCCGGAGTGCGCGGGGCCAACGGAAAGCGAAAGGAGAACGCTATGCGTGAACGGAGAGGTTGGACAGGACGTCTCAGCCGCCTGATTCGGTCGAAGGCAAGGCCGGTCGGCGCGGCGATGTGTGTGGTGGTTGTGGCCGCTATGGCCGCGGGCTGCCGCGAGCAGCAACTGGAGGAGACGAATGCGGCACTTCAGCGGCAACTCCAGGAAACACTCATCCAGAATGCAGAACTTCAGCGTGAGTTGGACCAGGTGAGGGCGGCGCCGCCGGCGCCGGCCGAGCCCGCCGAGCCGTCCGCCCCGGTCGAAAGCAGGCCCAAGCCCGACTTCGGGCCGGACGTCGAGGTCCGAACGAGCGGCGACACGATGACCGTCACGCTGCCCGACAAGGTTCTCTTCACCTCCGGCAGCGCGGATCTGAAAGGGCCGGCGAAAGCCGTGCTCGACAAGGTGGCGCGCGTCCTGAACAGCGACTATGCCAGCCACATGATCCGAGTCGAAGGCCATACGGACAACCAGCCAATTCGCCGCACGAAGAAACTGTGGCAGGACAACTGGGACCTCTCCTGCAACCGGGCAATGGCCGTGGCGCGTTATCTGGTCAGTAAAGGGATTGATCCGAAGCGTACCTATGCGGCGGGCTTTGCTTACCACCAGCCGGTGGCGTCGAACGCGACGGCGGCAGGCCGGGCCAGGAATCGCCGCGTTGAAATTGTCGTCGCGCCGCGCTAGGAGCCATGCGTTTCGAGCCGCGACCCTTCGGCAGGCTCAGGGCAGGCTATTTGGTCGCTGGTACGTTCGGCGGCGCAGGTGCTCAGGCGGGCTCGTGCGGGATAAGTCATGGTGATCCTTCCGGCAATTGATTTGATAAAGGGCCGGTGTGTCCGTCTGGAGCAGGGGCGCTTCGACACCGAGGCGGTCTTCGACGAAGATCCCGTGGCGGTGGCGAAGCGGTTCGAGGCGGACGGGGCCGAGTGGCTCCACGTGGTGGACCTGGAGGGCGCCCGGGAGGGAAAACCGCAGAATCTTGAGACGATTCGAGCCATCCGCGAGGCGGTCGGCCTCAAAATGGAGGTCGGCGGCGGGGTCCGAACGACCGAAACCGCCGAGGAGATGTTGAAGGCGGGCGTCGAGCGCGTAATCGTCGGAACCCGAGCTGTTCAGGACCCTGCGTGGCTGGCTGACCTGGCCCGGTGCTTTCCGGGGCGCGTCGCGTTGGGGTTGGACGCGCGGCGGATGCCGGAGGCACGGATCGCGGTCGCAGGGTGGGGAGACGAGATACCCAAAACCGTGGTCGAGTTCATTGGTGAGGTCGGCGGACTCCCGCTTTCGGCCCTTATCTACACAGACATCGAGCGAGACGGTATGATGATGGGTCCGAACTTCGCCGGAACGGAGGCGGTGGTCAAGGTAAGCCCGTTGCCGGTCATTGCCTCCGGCGGCGTCACAACGGCCGAGGACATACGCCGCTTAAAGAAAACGGGGGTGGCCGGGGCTATCATCGGTCGCGCCCTGTATGAAGGGAAACTCGTGCTTAAGGATGCTCTGAAGGCAGCGCGCGACTGAGCGCGAGCAATGAAACGGCTGGAGCGAGGTGGAGGAACCGATGGCTGACGTCGCAACCGAGACGATTCGAAACATTGTCCTCTTGGGTCATACCGGCGCCGGGAAGACCCAGTTGGCCGAGGCGATGCTGCACAAGGCCGGTGTGACGACGCGCCTCGGCACGCCGGAGGAAGGCAACACGGTCAGCGATTTCGAGCCGGAGGAGAAGGAGCGACAGACGAGCCTGTTCGCCTCCGTGCTGAACCTCCGCTGGAAAGACCGCCACATCAACCTGCTGGACACGCCGGGATACCCCGACTTCGTAGGCCAGGCGCTGTGGGCGATGGCAGCGGCGGACACGGCCGTCGTCGTCATCAACGGCGCGGCCGGCGTGGACATCCACACGCAGCGCCTGTTCAACGAGGCCGGCGAGCGGGGCCTGGCGCGGATGGTCGTCGTCAACAAAGCCGACGCCGAGAACGTTGATTTGGAACGGGTCGTCGCCCAGGTCCGCGACGCCCTGGGCGGTGCGTGTCGGCTGCTGACCGTGCCGGTCGGCCAGGGTTCCGCGTTCACGGGCGTGGTGGACGCGTTCGCGGCCGGCGAGGGGGAGGCCATGATGGACGTCGCGGCCGCGCACGGCGAAGCCGTTGAATCCATCGTCGAAGCGGACGACGCGTTGATGGAGCGGTACCTCGGCGAAGAGGAGATTGCGCCGGAGGAACTGGCCGGCGCGTTCACGGGCGCCCTGCAAACGGGAAGTTTCATTCCGATCCTTTTCACGAGCGCCCGCAAGGAAATCGGCGTGGAGGAACTCCTGGACATCGTCGCCCGGTATGCGCCGAGCCCCAAAGAGGCCCGAAAACGGGAGGCGACCAAAGCGGGAGCGGAGGGCGAGACCCTCGTTCTGGAGGCGGACCCGAAGGGCTCGCTGTGTGCCCAGGTGTTCAAAGTCGTCAGCGACCCATACGTCGGCAAGATTTCGTACGTGCGCGTCCTCAGCGGGACGCTGTCGGCGGAAGGGACGGCCAGGGTCGGCGACGCCAAGCGCGAAACGAAAGTCGGCCAGTTGCTGAGGGTGCAGGGGAAGGACACGCAGCCGGTTTCAGCGGCGGCGGCCGGCGATATCATCGGCATTTCGAAGATGGAGGAACTGGCCGTCGGGAAGACGCTTTCAGGCGGCGCCGACGCGCTTGTCCTGCCGATGGTGGACCTGCCGGTTCCGATGTTCTCGCTGGCGCTCGAGCCGAAGAGCCGGGGCGACGAGCAGCGAATCTCCGAGGCCCTTGCCAAGGCCGGGGACGAGGACCCGACGCTTAAGACCACCCGCGACCGCCAGACGCACGAACTGGTGGTCAGCGGCCTGGGCGACATGCATCTCCAGATGCTTCTGGCGCGCCTGAAGCGCCGGTATGAGGTCGAGGTGGACTCCAAGCCGCCCAAGATCCCCTATCGCGAGACGGTCACAGGGAAGGCCGAGGGGCACTATCGGCACAAGAAACAGACGGGCGGCGCAGGCCAGTTCGGCGAGGTGTTCCTGCGGGTCGAGCCGCTCGAGCGCGACGCCGGCTTCGAGTTTGTGGACAAGACTTTCGGCGGCTCCATCCCGAAACCGTTTCTTCCGGCCATCGAGAAGGGCATCCGCGAGGCGCTGGACGGGGGCGTCGTCGCAGGGTATCCGTTCCAGGACGTCCGCGTGATTGTGCTCGACGGGAAACACCACCCGGTGGACTCGAAGGAGATTGCGTTCAAGATCGCCGGCCGCAACGCCTTCAAGGACGCCGTCATGAAGGCCAAGCCGGTCATTCTCGAGCCGCATGTCAACCTGGCCATCACGGTGCCGGATTCCTTTTTGGGCGACATCAGCGGTGACCTGAACAGTCGGCGCGGCCGCATCCAGGGCATGGAGGCGGGGGCGGGCGGCACGCAGACGATTAACGCCCAGGTGCCCCTGGCCGAAGTGGCGCAGTATAACACGCAACTCAGGAGCATCACCGGCGGCCAGGGGACCTATGCGATGGAGTTTTCGCATTACGAGCCTGTGCCGGCGAACGTTCAGCAGCAGATCATCGAGGCGGCCGCCAGGGCCAAAAAGGCGGAGGATTAGGGCTCAGGAGGCTGCCGGCTTCGGGCCGGGCGCTGCGGTGAAAAAGGGCTGTAAAAATTGTTTGCACTTTCCCGGGGCCGGAGTTATAATCCCCTTGCACGTCGAGGGTTAGAGGCAAACGGCTCATGTCCGACAAGACGCGCTGCGAAGACGAACTGCCGGAAGTCGTCGACCGGATCGTCGCCACCTACGAGGCTGTTTCCAAGATTAACCATTTGGATTTGAGGCTGCTGCCGTCGCGCGAAGCGGTCGTCGAAATCCTCCATGGCCTGAAGGAAATCCTATACCCCGGCTACTTCGGCCGCCGCCATTTTACGCGCAAAAACATCCGCTATCACATCGGCGACCGGGTCTACCAGGTGTTCCGGGGCCTTTCGGAGCAGATTTACCGGAGCATTCTGCACGAGTGCCGCCGCTCCACCGGCGAATGCGATCACTGCCGGGGAATCGCGGAGGAATCCGCGCTGCGGTTCCTGAAGCGGATTCCGGACATTCGGCGGATGCTCGCGGGCGACGTTCAGGCCCTGTACGACGGCGACCCCGCCGCCAAAAGCCTCGATGAGATCATCTTCTCCTATCCGGGCCTGGAGGCGGTGACGGTCTATCGGATCGCTCATGAATTGTGGGAGATGCAAATCCCCCTGTTGCCGCGGATTATGACTGAAATCGCCCACGGCGCAACGGGCATCGACATCCATCCCGGCGCGAGAATCGGCAGGAACTTCTTCATCGACCACGGCACGGGAGTGGTGATCGGCGAAACCTGCGAGATCGGCGATAACGTCAAGATCTATCAAGGCGTGACCCTGGGGGCGTTGAGTTTCCCGAAGGATGAGCGCGGCGCCGTGATCCGCGGCCGCAAACGCCACCCGACCATCGGCGACCACGTCACCATCTATTCAGGGGCGACATTGCTCGGCGGCGAGACGGTCGTCGGAAAGGGGAGCACCGTGGGCGGCAACGTGTGGCTGACCCATTCGGTGCCGCCCAATTCCGTCGTCGCGGTCGAGGAACCCGGTCTGAAGGTTGAAGACAAGGCGAAGCGGGAGAGGCGAGAACGGCCAAAGCCCGGCCCGACCAAGGCCCGGCGACGCTAGGGCGAGCGAGAAGGTTTTTGCTTGCGAGGCGCGGGACCCGGACCTAAGGTAGGCCGGTCAATTCTCCGGTGGCTGGTTGCGTCGGATCGCTTCGGGGCAGTTCGCCGGTGTCAAAGTCGCGGTTCGGCACGGCCCGACGAGTCGTGAACGGTTAGTGCCTAGAGTGGGGGCACCTATGGCTACAGTGACAAAGAAGCAACTCACGGACCGGATCGCGGATGCCACCGGCAATAAACAGGTCGTGGTTAAGGAGGTTGTGCAGCGGTTCCTCGACGCGGTGGTTGATGAACTGGCGAAGGGCAACCGGATTGAGTTCCGTAGTTTCGGCGTCTTCGAGGTCCGAAAACGCCCGCCGCACATGGCCCAGAACCCTCGAACGCTTGAACGTGTCGCAGTGCCCGCCAGTCGGGTGGTTAAGTTCAAGGCGGGACGGTTGATGAGCGAACGTGTCCAGAAGGCATTGGGCGATCCTTCGGCGGTCGTCGGCGGGCAGGCCGCGAAGGCCGCCGCTTTGGACCCCCCGGCGCCGGTGGGGTGATGCCCCCCTGTGCACTTGGTTGCCCGCCTGTCGTCCTTTTCGGTTTCAGGATTCACCCCGGCGGGTCGGGTGGTCGGTGCGGCTCGCCTTTTTCCTTGCGCGGAGCAAAGTGTGAAGAACCGTGAACAGAGCGTTCGGCAGTTGGCGCTGCGAATTTTCGATATTACCAAGCGGACCTGGCTTCAGTCCCAGCGCGAGAAGTTAAAAGGGGGCTACGACCTTTCGGAGTCGGAGTTCCTGGCCCTCGAACAGCGATGCGACGAGAAACTCGTCGTCTCCTCCATCAACCCGAATTCTCGACAAGGTTCAAAACGCGCTGGACGCGGATGAAGGTTCCGCGTAAGAACGCCCCGGGAGAATTCCGTCCGTGAACGTGGCACTGGCCGGTTTAGCGGCTTCGGGAAAGACCTGCCTGTTCAATGCTCTGTGCGAGGGTGCGGTCGATTCCGCCGCCCATCCCGCTCGCCCCGACCATCCGAACCGCGCGGCGGTCTCCGTGCCGGATGAGCGGCTCCA
>DATLBA010000009.1:0-5871 GCA_035527275.1 Phycisphaerae bacterium | reverse complement strand
ACAGTGGTGATGGTGATGTGGTGTGCAAGAAGCCTAGTTGTTCACGCCAAGGTTCAGCACGTCGCCGCGTGTCGAGACGAGGATGGCCATCGCGGCAAGCAGCCAACGGCTCCGCCGCTTCACGCGCCCCAGTTCCCGCTCCACCTTCGCCAGCCTTTCCTCGGTCGTCATTGCCTGCCTCCACCTGTGCGCGGGCCGTGCTTCTGCCAATGGTCCCATGCTCTTTTCAACTCGGTGATGAAGAAGGTCTCGTCGTCCTGGCCCGGTTTCTGGACACCGTTCCGCTTGGCCATCTTGAAGAAACCTCCGCCGGGATGCTTGTCCCCCTGGTGGACAACGATGACTGACAACAGGGGGCGGTCATGCTCATACTCGAAGGTCGATATCTCGTCGAGCGCAGCAGCCAATTCATGTGAGTGATCCAAACGATCTGACTCGATACCGAGCATCTCGGCCACCTGCCGGTAGTGGACCAACGACCGCCTTGTGGCGGCCGCGATCAGCGATTCTCGCACCTTCGCCAACCGTTCCTCGGTCGTCATGGCAAGTCCCCTTTTCCTGTGCCCGCCCAGGCGGGTGTGTCCGATGCCACTCTGCGAAGTAGCGACCCTGCTCTGTCCCGGCGCGCCGGGACTACGCAGGGCGAAGAAGAGAGCGCCACTTCACTACGAAGCAAGAGTGTCGCCCCACGGGGCGCGCCAGATGATCATTGCTACTTGCCTTCTGACTCGGGGGCGGGTGCCGGCTCCCCTTCCGTCGGGGGCGTATCTTCCTGTCCCGATCGCGTCTTTATCATCTGAAGGGCTTCTTGCCCCAACTCCCGGGCTTCCTTCGCGTATTCGGTATCGCCGTACTGCTCGATCACTTGCTTGAGGTAAGGGATTGCCTTCTCGGGCATTCCGGCCCGAATGTAGTTACGGGCCATGGAAAGCCATGCGCTGCACTTCCTCGCGGGCTCGTCCTCGGCTGCCGGACGTGTCTTGTGGGAGGACGTATTATTGGAGTCGCTTGCGCGTGGTTCTGGTCTTGGCCTTTGGTGGCCCATCACACAGTTGACTAAGAAGAAGTGAATAAGTTGACCGTGCTTCTGCCGACGGTGTTCGTCGTGGTGGATTTCCACTGAGTGGATCGTGCCCGTCAATCGTACACGATCCCCATCTTTGAGTTTGATTAACTGTTCCATGGCGACTGGCTCAAATACGGCGTGGCAGGTGACGGGATAGGGAACACCGAGTATGGCCATGGTGCTATAATGTAGGCTCACCCGAATGCCTTCGTGTCCTGCATAAACGCCCATACCGCCATAACTTCCCCCGTACTCGCCGGTGACAAACAACCTGCTATGCTGCTCGATATTCTTCGTCAACCAGTCTTGAACGAGTTGCTGCTGGAGGTTGTTCCATCCTTCTTTGCGGTCTGGATAGAGGTTGTGGGGCAAACGTTGAAACACCATGGGAATGCTCTCAAACAGCCGCATGTCGGCGGCAACGGCGGCTGAGGCGCTCTTTTCTGGGCTGCCCGCCTCGGCTGGCTGCACGCCTTGCCGTCCGCCGACCTCTTGCCAGTCAGGCATTCCGAGATATCGGCCGACTGCCTTGAGGTCAGGAACCAATTCTTCGGCCAGCGTGCACTCGACGGCTTCGCGCGCCGTCAGGGTCAGGATTTGCCCCTTGGCCTTAAGCACTTTCCCCTGGCCGTCTCTCTCAAAGACGGGTTTCCCCTGTTCTTCGCGCATAGTCAGAGCGAACGCGGGATCGACCATGGCCTCGGCCAGCAGGCTCAGATGGCCGCCATGCTCGGCTGCCTTGCGGCATACGGCTCGCCAAACCGACTGGAACTTCTCGGCAACATCGGCAGGTAGTGTCTGCGGCATTCCGTCGCTTCCCACAGAATAGGATACTGCGCCCCCGATTGTGGCGGACTCTGTGACAAAGATCTTTTCGCACGCCAGGGTTATGGGGGCACCGGCCGAGAGCGCCTTATTCACAAACGCCACGAAACGCAAGTCCTTGTGCGCAATGATCAGGTCAACGATGCGCTCCGCGTCATAGATGTCTCCCCCACCCGTATCCAGTTCAATGACAACCAAAGTGGGCTTTAGCCGCTCGGCCTCTTTCAGACAAGCCTGCATCCGCGCAGCCGTGAAGTGCCTTCCGATTACTCCCTTGATAGGGATTACGTAGTAGGTCTGCGGCTGATTGGGGGCGGCCTCTTCGGCATGGGCGTGACTCACCAAAGCCGCTGCAAGCAACCACACCAAGCCCACAGCACATCGTTTCCTCGACATGATGGCCCCCCTGCGTTCCTCGGTCGTCATCGCAAGCCCCCTTTCCCTGTGCCCGCCTGGGCGGGCGTGTCCCTTCAGGTCCGCCCGGCTCGCGCGTGATGCGCGTGAGCGCCTCGTTGGCCGCCCAGTCCCGGAAAAGGGGGACAGGCACCTTTTCCGAACGGCCGGAAAAGGAGCCAGTCCCCCTTTTCCGGCCTGCGCGCCAAGCGCGGCCAGGCCATTCTTTAGAGACCTGCTGGGGCGGCGGGTCCAATTGTGCGGCGGCGCGGGGTGGATTGCAACTGCGTTTCCCGCTTGCGTTACTACGTCACTACGTTACTTCGTTACTTCATAATCCACCAACCGGATGCAGACCTTGTCCTGGGCGTCGCGCGCCCGCCAGAGGCTGCCGGACGGCAGGTCGTTCATGAGGATGGAGAACGCGAGCCACCGCCCGCCGCGCGTCCGGACGTAGCCCGAGAGCGCGCTTACGCCCGCGACGTAGCCCGTCTTTCCGTACACGTTCCCCTCGGCCGCGCTCGCGCGCATGCGCGACCGCAGGCTGCCGTCCCGGCCGGCGACGGCGAGAGTTCCGATGAACGCTTCCCCCTGGCGCTCGAACATCACGCGCAAAAGTTCCGTCACCGCGAGGGCCGTCAGACGATTCTCCTTCGACAGGCCCGAGCCGTCATCGAGCACCAGGCCCTCGGCGGGGATGCCGCGGTCCCGCAGCCAGCGCATCGCCTCTTCGCGTCCGGTTTCCCAGGACGCGACGCGCGGCCGGTCGGCGGGGGCCTTGGCGCCGTACTCCGCCCGCGGATTGGCGGCGAACGCGCCGAGGAGTTTCAGGAGGCATTCGGCGTAGAAGCCCTGGCTGTTCTTGTTGGCGACGGCAATGGTCGCGTCCAGGGGCGAGGTGTGCACGAGGTCGCAAACCAGCGCCGGATGCACGCCCTCGGGCCCCACGAGGCGCGCCCGCGCCACGGGCCCCGCGACCGTCAGCCCCTCGGCGCGCAGCGCCTCCACGAGGGCCGTCCCGAAGTAGAGCGTCGGGTCGGCAACCGCGACGTTCTGGACCGCCGGGGCGGCGCCCGTCCAGTAGCCGCCCGATGCACGGATGCGCATGCCGGGAAGAGCGGCCCCGAGGATTTCGCGCACGAGGCTGTAGCGGTGATTGCCCTTCGCGCCGACGGTGCGGACCTGGTTATCGAGGGCGACGTAAGCGGTGGCGGGGACGAGGCGCACCACGGCCGGGCCTCCCGCCTTGCCCGGCGCGAGGTGGACGTCCACGCAGTTGTCATTCAGGCCCAGGGCCCCGGCGGGCGCCTCATACCACTCCTGCCGCTGGTTGGCGGGCCAGTTGGGGTGGACGACCTCATCCTGGAAGAGATGGTCGTCGAGGAGCACCCGGCCGAACCTGGCAAGGCCCTGCCCTTTCAGGACGCCTGCCCACCGGCGGAAGGCGCCGACGGGGTCGCCGCCGTAGAACCGGCCGGAGAAGTTCGGGTCGCCGCCGCCGAGAACGGCCAGGTCGGGCGGGTCGCCTTTTTTCTCAGCGGGCATCCGGCCGATGCGCGTGCGGATCCGCCAATCGGACCCGAGGCGGTCCCAGCAGGCGGCGGTGGTGACAAGTTTGGCGGTGCTGGCGGGGATGAGAGGCCGGTCCGCCCGCAGACTGTAGAGGACGCGTGCTTCGCGGCCAGCGCCCAGCGCGACGACGCGGGCGGCGACGACGGTCCGGCCGAGGCCGGCGTCGGCGAAGATGTGGTCGAGGTCGGCACGGAGGATGCGTGCGGCTGCTTCGGCGGGGGTCGAGGCAGGCGCCGGCGCCGAACGGGCTGCGCCCGCCCAGAGCATCAGCGCCAAGACCGCAAGAATCCACTTGCGCATCGGGCGGCGTCCCCTTATCCTACCGTGCAGCGAGGCCGGCGCTGGACAGGCGGCGGTCGGGCCGATTATAATCCGCGCGGGGCGCAAGAACAAGTCGCCGTAGGCGACTCGACCGGGCGAGGCATGGGGC
Organism: Phycisphaerae bacterium; assembly: GCA_035527275.1. Taxonomy (GTDB): domain Bacteria; phylum Planctomycetota; class Phycisphaerae; order FEN-1346; family FEN-1346; genus DATLBA01. Next base: position 1,585 of record DATLBA010000009.1, on the reverse strand, counting down.
CGCCGGCAAGCGGCGCCCGCAATCACAGTAGGGGCAAACGGCATGGCGCAAAGTCCGCCCGTCGGGACCATCGTCCAAGGCGACGCCGTCGAAATCCTCGCCGGATGGCCCGAGGGGTGTGTGGACCTCGTTTTCGCCGATCCGCCGTTCAACATCGGTTACGAGTACGACCGATACCGCGACGACCGGCCGCCGGAGGAGTACCTGGCGTGGACGGAAAAATGGATTGACGCGGCCTTGCGCGTGCTTAAGCCGGAGGGCACGTTCTGGATCGCCATCGGCGACGAGTACGCGGCCGAGATTCGGGTGATGATGCGGCGGCGGGCGGCGCTGCGGAACTGGGTCGTCTGGCACTACACGTTCGGCCAGAACTGCACAAAGAAGTTCAACCGCTGTCACACACACCTCTTTTATTTCGTCAAGGACCCCAAGCGATTCACGTTCAACGAGAACGATCCGGCCATCCGAATCAAATCGGACCGGCAACTGAAATACAACGACAAGCGGGCGAACCGGAACGGCAAACTGCCGGGCGACGTCTGGAACGAGTTCCCGAGGGTCTGCGGAACGTTCAAGGAGCGCGTGGGCTGGCACCCGTGCCAGATGCCGCTCGCGCTGCTGGAGCGCATCGTGCTGGCGTGCTCGAATCCGGGCGACCTGGTGCTGGACACGTTCGCGGGAAGCGGGACGACGCTGCTTGCGGCGGCGCGGCTGGGCCGGCGCTGGGTCGGCGTGGAACTCTCGGAGGCATATGCCGCCCGGGCGCGGCAGCGCATCGCCGGCAGGGGAAGCGGCGGGGGAAACGCAGAGAACGCAGAGGAAAGAAAGAGTAAAGGCTAAACAACATATCATAAGGAGTGCGAAAGAGGCGGAGGAACAGCAGGATAGGAAGGAAAGGATTGCTGATGCCGGTCGAGGCGGCGGAAAAGGAAATAAGCGGCGTGCTGAAGTTCCTCATCGAGAACCCGTTTGCGATCGGGCTGACGCTCCTGTTTCTGGCGGCGGTGGTCGGGGCGTTCGTCGCGGCGCGCCAGCGGGACCGATGCCTGAAGCGGTTCCGCGGCTTCCCCGTCACCATCGAGGAGCAGTCGGGGCGGACCATCTGGGGGCGCCTGCGGGTCTTCTCGAAAGGGCTGGAACTGGAGTTCGAGGGAGCGGCGGGCGCGGGGGGCACGGCAGGCGTCCCGGCGAAGAACTCTTTCCTCATCTACGAGCCGGAGGTCGCGCGGATTCTGGCCATCCGGCGATTTGCGGACAGCCTGTCGGGGCGCGACGCGGCCCGCCGTCGGCGCCAGGCGGAGCGCCTGGCCGATCCGCCGCTCGCGAGCCGACTGGGGCGAAGGATGCGGAACATCGTCAACACGTTCCGCGACGCCATCGTGCAGGCCCTGGGGATGAGCATCCAGCAGGCGTCGAAGGCGGCCCCGAGCCCGCTCCTGGCGACGGGCGGAACGCAAATCAGCGGCATCGGGGCAACGCTCATCGGGACGACCGCCAACGCCTACGAGCCGATGCTCGAACAGTACATCGGCAAACCGGTGGTCCTGGAACTCGTGAACCCGGCCGACGCCGAAAAACGAGGCGT
>DATLBA010000008.1:0-16654 GCA_035527275.1 Phycisphaerae bacterium | reverse complement strand
CACGGCCTCCAGAGCCCGCTCGCGCAGGCTCTTGCCCTCGTCGCTTTTGTCGAGCGAGACGAACCACTGCTCGGTCGCCCGGAAGATAACCGGCCGGCGGCACCGCCAGCAATGGGGGTAGCGGTGCTGGTGGCGGCGTTCGGCCACCAGATGGCCGCTTTTCTTAAGGTGTTCTATGATGATCGGATCGGCTTCCCAGACGGTCTTGCCGCGAATCCACTCCGGCGCAGTCTCGTCGAGGCGGCCCGGGGCATCGACCGGGCTGTAAACCGGCAGGCCCGCCTGCTGGCCGGCCAAGTAGTCCTCGCGACCGTGGCCGGGCGCCACGTGCACGATTCCGGTGCCCTCCTCAAGCGTGACCATCGTCTCGTCGGCGATGGTGCGGCGGAGGTCCGCGCCGGGTGGCGCGCTCATGAACGGGTGCTTGTAGGACAACCCTCCGAGCCACTTGCCTTCGAAGGTCGCCACCGTCTCAACGCCTTCGACACCGGCCGCCTCGCCGACCGTGGCAAGCAGTTCCTGTGCCACAATGGCCAGGAATTCCTTGCCGTTCCCCGCAAAGCGGACGAGCGCGTACTGGTATTTCGGATGGACCGCCACCGCCAGGTTAGCCGGCAAGGTCCACGGAGTCGTGGTCCAGATCATCAGGTAGACAGGCTTGCCATGCAGTTTCTCCGGCAGTTTGGCTACGGATTCCTCTGTTAACTGAAAGAGGACGTAGATGCTCGGCCCCTCGTCGTCTTCGTATTCGAGTTCCGCCTCGGCCAGGGCCGTCTCGCAACTTGCGCACCAGTGGATCGGGCGGTGCTGGCGATACAGAAGTCCCTCGTCGGCCAGGGCCGCCAGGACCTCCATCTGGCCCTCTTCGTAGGCCGGTTTCAGCGTCAGATACGGGTCGCCAAACCGGCCCAGGACGCCGAGCGCCTGGAACTGTTCGCTCTGGACCTCGGCAAACCGAAGGGCGTAGTCGCGGCAGCGGTCGCGGATTTCGCCCGGACCCATCCCGTCGGCTTTCGGGCCCAGTTCCGTCCGCACCTTGTGCTCGATCGGCAGGCCGTGGCAGTCCCAACCGGGGATGAACGGCGAATCGTACCCCTGCATCGTGCGGTGCTTGACGACGATGTCCTTGAGGATCTTGTTGACGCCCGTGCCGATGTGGATGTCGCCGTTGGCGTATGGCGGTCCGTCGTGAAGAACGTATCGGCCCTTCGGGTGGTCCGCCTCGCGAATCATCTTATACAGGTCCGTTTCGGCCCAGCGCTTGCGGATGGCCGGCTCGCGCCGGACCAAGTTCGCCTTCATCGGGAAATCGGTCCGGGGCAGGTTGAGGGTATCTTTGTAGGCGCTCTTTGCCATAGTTCCATCCCTTTGTTGCGACATGCGCCTTGCAAGCAAGGCGGCTAAAGTTTAACCGGCGCGGACCGCTAAAATAACGCCCTGGCGCCGCGTCACGAAAGCGTGCCAGGGCCGCGAAGGTTACTCAAAAGGGAAGTCGCCCTGAGTCACGCTCCTTTCGGATCGGTAGCGCCAATACCCCCGCGCAGGAACCTTTTCCATCGCGGAGTTCGGGCCGACTTCCGCGTCGGAAGCAGTTCCATGCGCTGCAACTCCTTCCTGAATCGAACAGGAAAGCATATCGGCTCATTCGGCCCCCTGTCAACTTTCTTTTCATCTCACCCAACCTCAGGGGCGGGACGCCGCGACAGGCTTGCGCGGGCAGGCGAAAGGTTCTTGCCGTGCCGCAGCATTGTCACACCGCCTTTCTTTCTTCATCCATTTTCGTAGCGTCGTGGCAGCCTATCAGGCAAAAAATGTGGCAACGGAACGGCTGGTAGCGGCGTTACGCCTCCGTGCGGGGTTGGGGGGACCCCGTGCGGAGCGTTTCTTGGCCGCCCATGTACGGGTAGAGAGCCTCCGGCAAAGCGACCGAGCCGTCGGCCCGCTGGCCGTTTTCAAGAATCGCCGCCAAGAGGTGAGGCACCCCCACGGCCGCGCCGCCAACCGTGTGGACCCATCGCGCCTTGCCCCCCGCGTCCCGGAACCGAGTGTTCGTGCGTCTGGCCTGGTAATCGGTAAACGAGGAGACGGCCGCCACCTGTAACCACCGGCCGAGCCCCGGCGCCCACACCTCCAGGTTAATCGTCTTGGCGGCGGCGTGGCTCAACTGCCGCGCCCCGCGCAGCAGGCGCCGGTGCCGGAGGTTCAGCCGCTTAAGGGCGCCCGCGGCGGAATCAACCGCGCGCTCGAGTTCCGCATCGCTCTCCTCTGGGCGGCAGAAAACGTAAACTTCAACGGTCGGAAACTCGTGAAGCCGGAGGAGGCCGCGGCTGTCGCGGCCGGCGGCGCCTGCTTCGCGGCGAAACGCCGGCCCTGAGGCGACCAGTCGGACCGGAAGCGCGCCGGCTCCTATGACCTTGCCTGCATAAAGGTTCGCCAAGTGCGGCTCGGCCCGCGGCGCCAGGTAAAGGTCCGACGCCACCACGTTATACATCTTATCTCCCAGGGTCGGCAGGTGAGCCGAGCCCTCGAGCGCTCTGGCGGTCGCGACAGCCGGGCAGCGGACTTCCTCGAACCCGCCCTCGCGCGTATGAAAGTCGAGCAGAAGAGCGACCAGCGCCCGCACGAGCCGGGCGCCGCAGCCCCGCCAGACGAGAAACCCCCGCCCTGCTGACCCCTCAGCCGTGTGGGCCAAACCGAGGATTTTAATCAAGTCCCAGTGTGGCAGCGGCCCACCGCTCCCGCGGGGGGCCCGGTCGCGCGCGGCCGATTCGCTTAACACGATGGTCTCTTCAGGCGAGTCGGCGGCGGGAAGGTTCGGAAGAGCCAGCAGCGCCCCGCGTCGTGCGGCGTCCAACTCGTCCAGTTCGCGCTCTGCGCCGCGCAGTTCCTCGGCTACCTGTCGGCCGAGTTGCTCCAAGTTGCTCGTGTCGCGGCCGGCGTGCTTCCCCTCGGCGACCTCGTCGGCAATCCGCCGCCGCCGGGCTCGGAGCGCCTGGGCAGCGGTTTCCCGCGCGCACCATCGGGTGTCGAGGTCGGCGGCCCGGTCAACTATCTCGGCCCCGATGCCGCGCCGCGCCAACGACGCCTTGAGGCGCGCAGGTTCAGCACGAATAAGCGCCGGGTCAAGCATTGTGCTTCCCGGAATCGCAAGGGCGGCCGCTACGCTAGGCCGGTCGGCCCTTCACCACCCTTGGGCGACCGGTCCCGCACGAGTTCGGCCAGTTCCACTTGATTCTTCGCCAGCCGCCGATGGGCCACCACCAGCGCAATTCCCACCAACATCACGATGACGATGACGGCCGTCACGAGACGACCCACACCTTCGACGGCGTCCATCAACTCCACCACCGTGACGACTCTCGCTGCTTCCTGAACCGCTAGTTCGGCAAGCATAGGGTCTCCTCCTCGAATTGGACCCGGGTTATCTTCCGGCCCCGTAGTCTGGCGCGCCGCAGGCGGCGGGTCAATGAAAACAACGGCGCTTGCAGCGGGGTATCGTTTTCACTATGGTGCCGACCGGAGGCTTCATGGGCGAGTGTCTTCGAATCGGAACGCGGGGGAGCCGACTGGCGCTGGCACAAGCCGAGTCGGTGGCCTCGCGGCTTCGTGACGCATGGCCCGCTCTCGATGTCCACATCGAGACGGTCCGCACCCAGGGCGACAGGGACCGGCAAGCACCGCTCTCGTCCGCCTCAGGCGGACCGGGCGTCGGCTTGTTTGTCAAGGAACTCGAAGCGGCGCTTCTGGAGAAGCGGATCGACCTTGCGGTCCATTCGATGAAGGACGTGCCGACGCATCCGCCCCACGGCCTCGAGGTGGGGGCGGCGGTTCCCGCCCGGGCCGACCCGCGCGACTGCCTCATCACGCGGGAGGGTCTTTCACTCGACGAATTGCCCGAGGGAGCCGCCGTCGGGACGAGCAGCACCAGGCGACGGGCGATGCTCCTGGCGGCGCGGCCGGACCTCGCGTTCGTGGACCTGCGCGGAAACGTGGAGATGCGTCTTCGGAAACTGGAGGCAGGTGCCTGTGACGCGGCGGTGCTGGCGCAGGCGGGCGTTGGGCGGCTTGGAATCCTCGACGGGCGAATGGTCGTGCTGGAACCGTCGGTAATGCTTCCCGCGGCAGGCCAGGGTGCCTTGGGGCTGGAGTTTCGCAGTGAAGCGGAAACGGTCCGCCGATGGATCGGGCCGCTGGATGATCCGCCGTCACGCCTGGCCGTCGCCTGCGAGCGCGCCCTGGTGCGCCGCCTGGGCGCCGGCTGCCGCACCGCCCTCGGTGTGCTTGCAACCGTGGACCAGTCGGGGGGCCTGATGCTGGACGTGTGGCTGCTCTCGCCGACGGGACAGGAAGCGCTGCGGCGCCGGGCGGAAGGTCCCGCCGAAGGGCCTGAGTCCATCGGTTCGCACCTGGCCGAGCAACTCCTCGAAGCGGGGGCCGCGCGGCTCATGGCAACCGAATCGGGAGAGGCCGATGCCTGAGTGGCCTTTCGTGGTAACGCTGCTGGCGGTGGGCCTTGCGGGCGGGGCGCTCGGCGGGTTCCTGGGAATCGGCGGCAGCGTGCTTTTCATTCCCGTGCTGACTGTGTTCATCCGGGCCGACTATCACACAGCGCAGGCCGCAGCGCTGGTGGTGAACGTCTGCGTGGGCGCCTCGGCCGCGCGCGCACACCTCAAGTCCGGGCGCGTCAGCGGCCGCATCCTCCGCGTTCTCATACCCTGCAGCATGGCGGCGGCGGTCCTCGGCGTCCTGCTCAGCAACCGGTTCACGGGCGAGGAAGAAGTGTATTTGAGGCGGCTGTTCGGGCTGGCCATGATTTATATCATCGCCGTCAACCTCTGGCGAATGGTTCGTCGCTACTGGCTCGGGCGCGAGACGGCGCAGGCGGGGGAAGGGAGTTCGCCGCCTTTAGCCCCCCGTGACTCACCGGGGGCGAAAGGGCTCGGCGTCGGTCTGGTCGGCGGCGCGATGGGGCTGTCATCAGGGCTTTTGGGCATCGGCGGCGGATCCGTCGCCGTGCCCGCCCAGCAGATGTTCTTGGGGCTGCCGCTCAAGACGGCGGTGGCCAACTCGAGCGTCGCGATCATCTTCACGTGCATCCTGGCGGCGGCGGTCAAGCACATGAGCCTGGCGTCGCTCGGCGTCGATCCGGCGCGGCCGTGGCTCTATGTGGGGCTGCTTGCACCGACGGCGGTGGTGGGAGCGGCGGTCGGCTCGTATCTAACGCACCGCGTCTCGCGCGAGCGCGTGCGGGTCGTCTTCGTGCTGTTTCTTGCCTGGGCCGCCTATAAGATGTTAACCGCGTGAATCGGTCCGACGCAGGCGATTCGGCGTCCCGGGCGTAAAAGAGAGAAGTTCGCCCGTCCCTTTTCCGATACAAGGGCGGGGATGGCGGCGACCGGCCGGCGCCGAAGGCGCTTGCGGCACACCGTCCACAGGTTTTTGTCACCACCAGTCGGTTCGGCGTTCAGATAAGGAGTGTCGATGAGCACGCTGATTCACGTCACGCACGAAGCGGTTCAGAAAGTCGGCGGCATCGGAGCGGTGCTTCAGGGCTTTTTCACCGCAAAGGCCTATAACGAGCGCGTGAAACGCTCGATCCTCGTCGGCCCGCTCGGCAGCCCGGAGATGGAGGACCTTCTGGCGAAACAGGGGAAGGTGCTCTATTCGAGCCTGAGCGGCGCCGACGAGGGCGGATGGGCCGAGCGGTTCCGACCCGTCCGCGAGAAGTTCGGCGTGGGAATCGTTTACGGGCAGCGCCTCTTCCGCGACAAGGCGACCGGCGTCGAAAGCCGGCCGGAGGTCGTCCTGATTGATGTTTCCGGCCCGAACCGGGATCGGCTCGGCGAGTTCAAGCAACTGCTATACGAACGCTTCGGCATCCGGAGCGACCTTTACCGCGAGTGGGAATACGAGCAGTATGTGCGGCTGGCGGCTCCGGGGCTGGCGGCGCTGGACGTGCTGGGCGCAGCCTCGGACGGCCCGGGCGTTATCCTGGCGCACGAGTTCATGGGCATGCCGCTGGCGCTGGCGGCCATCGCCCGCAACTCGCAAGCCTACCGGACCGTGTTCTACGCCCACGAGGTGGCCACGATGCGCCGAATCGTCGAAGGTCACCCGGGCCATGACACCATGTTCTACAACGTCCTTGAGCAGGCGATGGCCAAGGGCAAGTTCGTCGAAGACGTCTTCGGCTTTCAGGCGCCGTTCTTCAAACACGCCCTCATCTCGGCCGCGCGGTTCTGCGACGCCATCCTTTGCGTCGGGGACCATGTCCTCTCGGAAATGAAGTTCCTGGCGGCCGATTTTGCCGACAGGGACATCCGCCTGGCGTATAACGGCGTGCCGGCCTACGAGGTGTCGGCCGAGGACGTCGGGCAGTCCAAGGAGCGCCTCCGGCAGTACACCGAGAACATTCTGGAGTTCAGGCCGGACTTTGTCTTCAGCCACGTGACCCGGATGGCCCTGTCGAAGGGGGCATGGCGCGACCTGAAGGTCCTGTGGCACCTTGAAAAGAAGTTCCGCGAAACCGGTCAGACGGGCGTTTACTTCCTCCTGTCGAGCCAGTTGGGGGCGCCGCGAAAAGGGCACGAAATCCTCGACATGGAGGCCCGTTACTCCTGGCCGGTCGGCCACCGCGAAGGGTATCCGGACCTGTCGGGCGGGGAGGCCGATTTTCACGTCCACATGCAAAAGTTCAACGCCTGCGCCCGGCAGATTAAGGTCATCTTCGTCAACCAGTTCGGCTGGAACCAGGCCGCCTGCGGAACGAAGATGCCGCTGGACATGGATTTTCTGGACATCCGCAAGGGCACCGACATCGAGTTCGGCCAATCGACTTACGAACCCTTTGGCATCGCCCAACTCGAGCCGCTGTCGTTCGGCAGTCTGTGCGTCGTCACGAACATCTGCGGATGCGCAGGATTTGTCGAGAAGGTGACGGGCGGCAAGGCCGTCCCCAACGTTCTGGTGGCGGACTACACGCGGCTGCCGAAGGGGCCGACCAGTCTGCACGATGTGCTCTCGATCGGCGCCCGCGAACGCAACGAAATCGAGGAAGTCGAGGCCGAACACATCGCCGCCGAGATCCTCAAACGCCTACCCTGCGATTCCAAGGCCCACGAGGACCTTATCAAGAGCGGCTGCGAACTGGCGAAACAGATGTCGTGGGAAGTCGTCGCGCGCGACTATCTCCTGCCGGCCTTCGACGATGTCGGCAAGGCGTAGGCGGCATTTCCAATCGCCGCGCAGGTCCCCGCATCCGAAGATAAGGGGCATTGTCCTCCGCCTTCGGCGAAAGGAACATCATGGTTGCGACGATCACGGCTCTGGATAATCTCACGGCAAATCTGGACACGAAAGCGCGCGAGCGATTCGACCGCCTATATGAGTTTACGACCAGCGAAGCGCACGTCCTCCCGCCGCCGCCCATGGAAGACTGGATTGCCAAGGCGTTCGCCTACCTGGCGCCGACGCGCGAAAAGATTCTCGAGACAATTCGCCGCCAGAGGATCGTCCATGTGATGAACCGCGTGACCGGCCAGGCGACGCTCTTTAACGCAATCCGTGCCCAGCGGCCGATCGAGGCCAAAGACACTTCAGATCTGGAAACGGAAATCGAGGCCGCGCGCGCCAAGTGTGCCTTCTGCCGCCCGATGGAACTGACGCCGGAGAACACCTTCGGCCGCATCGGCGGGGACAAGACGTGCGCCAACGTCGCCGCCTACGACGGATACCACGGGCTGGTGATTTTCGAGGACCACTCGCCGCTTCGATTCCGCACCGACGCGTTCGGCGCCGACGAAGTGGCCGACCTGCTTGCGACCAGCCGCCAGTGGGCCGAGAAGGCCCGCGCGGAAAACCCGGAAGCGCGGTTCTTTTTCCTCATGTGGAACTGCCTGTGGAAGGCCGGGGCGAGTATCATCCACGGCCACGCCCAGATGACCCTCGGCCGAAAGTTCCATTACGGGAAGGTCGAGCGGCTGCGCCGCGACGCCCGACGCTACCGCCAAGACCACGGCGCCGATTACTTCGAGGATCTTGTGGCCGTGCACGACTCGCTCGGTCTGGCGGCCAGGTGGGGGGAGGTAACAGCGCTTGCGCACCTTACGCCTGCAAAAGAAAAGGAACTCATCCTCCTCTGCCCGGCGCTCGATGCGCCGGATACGGCTTCCGCCATCCACCGGGCGCTCAGGATTTACGCCGGACTCGACGTGAAGGCCTACAACCTCGCGGTTTACATGCCGCCGCTCGGGCCGGCCGACGCGGCGTGGGAAGGTTTCCCCGTGCTCGTTCACCTGGTGGATCGCGGCGACCCAGGGGCGAAGACGGCCGACATCGGCGCGATGGAACTTTACGCCAGCGCCGTCGTCTCCAGCGACCCGTTCGATTTGGCGGAGGCGCTGAAGACATAGCGGGGGCGCCGTCCGCTCGCGGTTTTCCAGGCCGCCCGCTTGCGGCTTAGCCCGGCCGTTGCCCGCGCAGGCGTCGGGCGTATGGGCTTGCCGGATCGTGCCCCGGGTGGAGCGGCCAGCCGTCGTACGGGACGACGAACGGCCACGTTTGCCGCGGGAGGTGCTGCTTCGTGGGGTTGTCCTCGATGTAAGCGATCGTGCGACGGACGGCATCCGGATGGTCGAGGAAGCCTTTCCAGCCGCCGCGGGCCCAAACGGGATGGCCCGCCGGTCGGAGGCCCGCGCTCGTAAGCCGCAAGCGGGAAACGGATTGGAGCGCCTCAATCATATCCTCCGCCTTGTCGCGGTGCTTGCGGATGACCAGGTGCACGTGGTCCGGCAGAATGGCGCAGGCGTAGCATGTGTAGCGCTTGGCGCGTACGGTTATGCCGATTGCCTCGGCCACGCACCGGGCGGCCTGCGGCCTGAGGGAAAGCCGCTCGAACTTGAGGACGCCGTCGGCCTCGCGGTAGAAAGCGTCCAGCGCTTCCAGCGGAGGCAACTGGGCGCGCCGGCCGCAGTGGTGCGGCCCGAGTTGGGCGATGCGCCCGTCCGCCACGCCGCGCGAAGTGCTCCCACGCGGATCGTTCGGCAGCCACCAGCCGTAGGCCGTCCAGATCAGGTGATAAGCAATGACGAACGGGCGCGCCATGATAGGTTAACCCCTGCTAAGCCGCAAGCGGCTCCGCTTTGGCCGCAAGCGGCTTGCCGCTTAGCACTCCTTCACCGCCCCAACTCTCGTCCGCGATCGCGGGCGGCGCGGACGGCTTCGGCAACCATTTTCTTAAAGCCTAGGGCGTCGAGGGTGCGGATGGCGGCTTCGGTTGTGCCGCCGGGGCTGGTCACTTTCCGGCGAAGCGTTTCAGGCTCTTCGCCCGACTCGGCCAGGAGGCGGGCGGCCCCCTCGAAGGTCACGCGCGCAAGATACTTCGCCTGGTCCTTCGGCAAGCCGGCCTCCGCCCCCGCGGCGGCCAGAAGTTCCGCGAGGTAAAAAAAGTAGGCGGGGCCGGAACCCGAGACCGCCGTGACGGCGTCCATCAGGTCTTCGGGGACGCGAATCACCTCAGCGGCCGCGCCCAAGAGCCGCTCGGCCGCCGCCAGGTCTTCCTCCGTCGCGCTCGCTCCGGCCGAGAGCGCCACGATACCGCGCCCCACGACCATCGGCGCATTCGGCATGGCGCGGACGACGCGCGTCCCGCCGGCGACGAGTTCCTCGATGTGCCGCGTCGAAACCCCGGCGCAGATGCTGATTAGAAGCGAGTCCGGACCGAACCGGCTTCCCACCGGCGCGACGGCCTTGTCGAAAACTTGCGGCTTGACGGCCACCAGAACGCAAGGGGCCCGCTCGACGACCTGCTCGTTTTCCTCCACGGCCTCGATTCCGAGCGCGTCGATAAACAGCCGCCGCCTCTCGGCGTCGGGGTCGGTGGCGATCATTTCCTCGGGCGCGAGGACCGCCGCGCGCAGGATGCCGCGCGCTATCGCCTCGGCCATGTTGCCGGCGCCGATGAAGCCGAGTTGGATGTCGCTCATGGCTCAGCCCCTGTCTTGTAAGTTAGACTTTTGGCGGCGGGTGAAGGTGTCCGCGTGCAGAAGCCCGCCACGTTTACCCGCCGGGGCGGGGCGGGCAAGCGCGCGGCCCGAAGGGCGTTTCGCTGCGCCCCCGTTGCCTGCGGTTCACTTGTTTTCTTTGGCGAGGACCCCTTCTTCGCGCCACAGTGTGACAAGCCGGTCCGTGTTCTCGGTCAGCGAGTTGAGGTTCTCGATCAGGGTCATAAGCGTTCGGTGCAACTCCTCGTCGGCGACGAGTTTTCCCAGCGTGCCTTTCCCCTGGCGCACCCCTTCGACGAGAGCGTTGGCACTGGCGATGAGTTCCCCGGCCTGGTCGGCGTCTTTTTTGAGTTGATCGGCCAGCGCCTTCACCTTCGCGCCGGTTTCCTTGTAAACGTCGGCGGTTTCGCGCACGGTGGCAAACGTCTGGCGGGCGTCGGCGAGGGTCTTATTAAGTTCGCCGGTGCTTTCGCGCGCGGCGACGAGGAGACGCCGAAAATCGCTTTCCGGCTCCTGGATCTGCTCGCGAAGGGCCTTGGCGGTCGCCTGGAACTGCTTGACGGCGCTGGAAAGATTGGCGGGCTTGCCGGCCTTGACTTCATCGAGTCCTCGCGGCTCGGTCAACTGAGTCAGGTTCCCGGCCAGTTTCATCAGGTCCTCGCTCAGCGGGTCGAGGCTTTTGAGCGCAGTAATTCCCTCCCGCACGGCGACCAGGACGTCCTCGGGCAAGAGGCCGGGAATCCGGATGAAGCCGTCCAGCACCGCCGACCCGTCTTTCGACAAGTGGTCCACCGAAAGAACCTCCGTCTGAAAATCCAGGAAGACGTCACCCGTCAGGTTCTGCTGGGCGACGAACGTCGCCTCGGCGGGGATCTCCACGTCCTGATTGATCAGCATGTGGACCCAGACGCCCGGCCGCTCTGGCAGGCTGGAGGCAAGGTCCACCACCTCGCCGACCTCCATGCCGTCCTTGTGGACGCGCTTGCCGACGCGGGCGCCCCTGCCGCTCTGAAGGTGACCCTTGATGAGATATCGCTCCTGAATCAGGCCTGACACGCCCTCGAACCAGATGACGAGGACTCCCAGGAGCACAAGGCCTCCCAGGACAAACAGGCCGACAACGATGTGTTTGCGGTCGTCCATCATCTTGTGCCCTCACCCAGGCGGTGCTGCCGTGAGACTTGCGTCGCCGTGGATGAACCGCTGGACGCGGATGTCCGGATGGCGACGGATTTCCTCCGGCGTGCCGTCGGCAATGATTTCCCCTTCATGGAGCATCACCAGCCGGTCCCCGACCCTGTAGGCGCTCGCCATGTCGTGCGTGACGACGATGCTCGTGGTCTGGAGTTCCCGCTGGCACATGAGAATCAGCGCGTTAATCGTGTCGGCGGTCACGGGGTCGAGGCCCATGGTCGGCTCGTCGTATAGGATCACCTCCGGGTCCATGGCGATGGCCCGCGCCAGACCCACGCGCTTCTTCATACCGCCCGAGAGTTCCTCGGGCAGCAGGTCCTCGGTCCCTCCCATGCCGACGAGGGCGAGTTCCTGGCGCACGATCTCGCGGATTTGCTTCTCGGGCAGCCGCGCGTGTTCCCGCAGCGCGAACGCCACGTTCTCAAAAACGGTCAGATAATCGAACAGGGCCGCCCCCTGAAACACCATCCCGAAACGCGTCCGAAGCGGCGCCAACTCGCGCTCCGAAAGGTCGGTAATATCCGTGCCGTCGATATGAATCCGTCCCCGGTCCGGCTTCAGGAGGCCGAGGATGAGTTTCAACATCACGCTCTTTCCGACGCCGCTCTGGCCCAGCACGACGGTCGTCTGTCCGCGAAAAAAGGCCAGCGTCAGGTCGCGGAACACTTCGTGTCCCCCGAAGCGTTTGCCGATTCCCTGGAGGCGGACGATCTGCTTAGGCGCCGCCCCGCCCGGCGCGCGCTCCGCCCCGCCCGGTGCGGCGCGCGGCCCGTTATGCGTTTGCGTTCGGCTCATATGAAGATGCTCACGCGGCCCCAAAGGGCCTCGTACAATCCCTGGAGAAACAAAACGATGAACAGGTCCAGAATCAGGATGGTCATGAAGGAGGCGACGAACGCCTCCGTGGCGGCCCGGCCGACGCCTTCGGCGCCCTGGCGGCTCCGGAACCCCTTGTAGCACGAAATCAGCGCGATGACCGCCCCGAAAAACACGCTCTTGAAGATGCCCGCGAAAATGTCCCAGTTCTCAATCGCGTTGGCCGAGTGCCGCCAATACTCATTCGGGTCCACCCCGTAGCCCCACGCCACCAGGTAGCCGCCCAGAATCCCCACAAAATCGCAGTAGGTCGTCAGGAAGGGGATCAAAAGGAAACAGGCCAGGAACCGCGGGACGACGAGGTGCTTAATCGGGTCGGCGCCCATGGCCCGCATGGCGTCGATTTGCTCGGTGACCTTCATCGTGCCGAGTTCCGCCGCCAACGCCCCGCCGACGCGTCCGGCCAGCATAATCCCCGCCAGCACCGGCCCCAACTCCTTGAGGACCGACAAGTTGATGACGCTCCCGGACCGCGCCCCGAGCCCCACCGACTCGAACTGATAATAGGCCTGGGCCGCCAGAACCATCCCGACGAAGGCGCCCGTGATAACGATGACCGGCAGGCTTCGGACGCCGATCTCGTAGAGTTGCGGCCGCAGGAGACGCCAGCGCGTCGCGTCCGTCAGGAGCCAGCGGAACACGCGGCCGGTGAAGACGGCAAACTCGCCCAGGCCGCGCGTCTGATCGGCGACGTGCCGACCGAGCGCCATGATGGGTTTCGCCGGGTTCACGCCTCGCTCCTCTGGCCGAACCCTATCCTAAGTCTCAGGCGGAGTCAATTCAAGACTTCCCGGCCACAAAGAAAGGGTGTGACCACGGATTATGGCTCGCCGTGGCGGGTAAGCCCGAGGTGACGGCGCGGCCTTGACCGGTGCGCGTGCAGGTGGCGCGGCCCCGCGTGTCGGGTGGGATTTTACCCGCCGCGGCGACCACGCGATTCTTTTTTGCCGCGCAGCGGCCTTGACCGGTTCGCCAGGTTTGTCCTGGGCGCTCCGCCATTAACGGTCCCATCGCGTCCGACTTGACCCCCAAGACGAAAAGCCTTATCCTCTTTCCAATGCGGAACGTTTACCCGCTCCGCCTCAGGCGGATTGGGCGGGCGGAGGCGGAACGCGGAACGAAAAGGCCAAAACGGCACTGGAAGTCGCGTTGTTTGTCGTTCGTTCCGACTTCCGAGTTCCGACTTCCGCGTTGGAAAGGGCGGCCATGGCCAGGACCGTGCGGCTCGGCGTGTTGCTCTCCGGCGGCGGGCGAACGCTCGAGAACATCCTGAAGCACATTGACGATGGCCTATTGCCCGCCGAGGTGGTTGTCGTGATCGCCTCGCGGTCGAAGGTCCGCGGCATTGAAATCGCCCAGGCCGCCGACCTCCCGACCCACCTCATCCGCCGCAAGGAACTCGACTCCACCGAAGCCTACTCCGACGCGATCTCGAAGGTCCTCGACGAGCGAAAAGTGGACCTCGTCTGTCTCGCCGGCTTCCTCTCTTACTGGATTGTGCCCGACCGCTACCTCGGCCGCGTCATGAACATCCACCCCGCCCTCCTCCCCTCGTTCGGCGGCGAAGGGATGTATGGCCGCCACGTGCACGAAGCGGTCCTGTCTCGCGGCTGCAGGGTTTCAGGGTGCACGGTCCACTTTGTGAACAACACCTACGACGACGGTCCGATCATCCTCCAGCGCACCGTGCCCGCCTATGCCGAGGATGGGCCCGACGACCTGGCCGCGCGCATCTTCCAAGAAGAATGCGTGGCGTATCCGGAGGCGATTCGCCTGTTCGCGGAGGGGCGGCTGCGAATCGACGGCCGCACCGTCCACATCGACGACCCCAAATACAAGCGCCCATGAGCCCCGCACATACCATCTTCGGCCGTCCCGGCGTGGTGGGACAGACTGCGGTCCGCGACGTCGCATGGCCGCAATCCGTCGAAGCGGTCTTCGAGCATCTCGCCCGCCGCCGCGGATGCGTCTGGCTCGACAGCGCCGGCGGGCCGCGGCGGCTGGCACGCTGGAGCGTGCTTGCGGCCGAGCCCTCCGCCGTCCTCGTCCACCAAGGAGGCACGGCCTGGCTGATGGCGCCGGACGGGCGGCGGTTGTTCGAGGTGCGCGGCCAGCCGTTTGCGGCACTCCGCCGGGCGCTCAGGGCCTTTCCGGCGGCGGGGGATGAACAGAGCGCGCGGCTGCCATTCGGACCGGGATTGTACGGCTACCTGGCCTACGACCTGGGGCAATACGTCGAGCCGACCGCAGGGCTCGCCCCCCGCCGCGACATCCCCCTGCCAGACCTCTGGTTCGGCCTGTATGAGGCGGTCCTGGTCCTCGACCACCACGAGAGCCGCGCCTACCTCGTCGGCGCGGAAGGGCCGGCGTACGAAGCCATCAACGCAGCGCTTCACGCCTCAAGCGAGGTGCCCCTTTCGAGCCGCAGCCTTGGCCCGCCGCCGGCGCGCCAAACGCCCGCCGCGCCTCCACTCACCTGCAACCTCAGCCGCGAGGCCTACCTCCGGGTTGTCGAGCGGGCCCGCGAATACATCGCCGCCGGCGACATCTTCCAGGTCAACCTCAGCCGGCGCTTCACGGTGGCGCTCGACCCGGGGACCCGGGCGCGCGCCGTCACGTTTAGCCGCCCCGCTTGCGGGGCGCGCCCGTCTGAGGCGGGCCCGGACCTGCCCCTGGCGGATCTGTATCTTGGCCTGCGGCAGATGAATCCGGCCCCTTACGCGGCGTTTCTCGGCCTCGGAGCGGGCCGCGCCGTCCTCTCGACCAGCCCGGAACTGTTCCTCGACTCCCGGGGCGGCCGCATCGTCACCCGCCCCATCAAAGGCACGCGGCCACGCCGGCCCGGCGACGAAACCTTCAACGAACGCATGCGCCAGGACCTCCTGGCCTCGGAAAAGGACCGGGCCGAACTGGTGATGATCGTGGACCTCGAACGAAACGATTTGGGACGCGTCTCGGCCTATGGCACGGTCCGCGTCACCGAGCCGCGCACCGTCGAGGCCTACGCCGCCGTTTATCACACGGTTGCGACGGTCGAAGGGCGGCTCCAGCCGGGACGCGACGTCGTTGACCTCCTGAAGGCGACCTTCCCGGGGGGGTCCATCACAGGGGCGCCGAAGGTCCGGGCAATGCAGATCATTGCGGAACTTGAGCCGACACGCCGAAGTGTCTATACCGGCGCCATCGGATACCTCGGTCCGCCGTCGCCATCGGAGCCGGCAGGCAGGGCAGCGCTCAACATCGCGATCCGCACCGTCCTGGCCACCTCGAGCGCGGTGCATCTTCAGGTCGGGGGCGGCGTCGTCGCCGACTCCGAGCCCGAGGCCGAATTCGACGAAACGACCGACAAGGCCCGCGCCATCCTCGCCGCGCTGGGTCTCACGGCATAGGCAAGGTCCAAGCGATGGCCGAAAAGGAACAGATGTACGTCGCCGGCCGATTCGTCGACGTGGGGGACGCGACCGTCTCGGCGCTGGATGCGGGGCTCCTGCTGGGGGCCGGGCTCTTCGAGACGCTCCGGATCTACGGCGGGCGGCCGTTCCGCCTGGGGGCCCACCTGGCGCGCCTGCGCGAGAGCGGCGAATTCTTGCGCATCTTCGTCGGCGAATCCGACGCTTCGTTCGCCGAGATCATCGACCACCTCGTCAAAGTGAACGTCGTCCCCGATGCGCGCGTCCGCATCACGGCGACGCGCGGACCCCTGGCCGCCGAACTCGAAGACGACAGCGCCCCGCCGGCGACCCTCATCGTCTCGGCCGGGCCGATGACCCCTTATCCGGCGCAAGCCTACGAGCGCGGCGTAACCGTCGTCGTCTCGCGTCTCCGCGCCAACGAGACCGACCCGACCACGTTCCACAAGACGACCGGCTACATGAAGAACCTCCTCGCCCTGCGCGACGCGCACCGCGCCCGCGCGACCGAAAGTCTGCTTTTTAACACCAAGGGCCGCCTCGCCGAGGGGGCCATCTCCAACGTCTTCATTGTGACCGGCGGGCGCCTGCTGACGCCGCCGGTCGAGGAGGGCCTGCTGCCGGGCATCACGCGGGCGGCCGTGCTCGAACTCGCGGCCGCGGTGGGCGTCCCGGCCGAGCAGCGCCCCCTCTCGGCACGCGAGGTGCTCGACGCCGACGAAGTCTTTCTCACGAATTCCATCATGGAAATCCTCCCGGTCGGGCGGATCGAGAAAAAAGAAATCGGCGACGGCCGGCCCGGCCCCGTCACCCGGAAACTGGCCGAGGCCTACAAGGCGCTCGTGACCCGTGAGAGAGAAAGCGCCTCTTAGCCCGGATATTTCACGAATGAGTGGACAGATTGACATGGGTAGTCCTGGTCGGGATTGAAGTGGTGAAGAGGTTGGGAGGGTGGGGTTGGTGCAGAAGACCCCCTTTCCCCCACGGCGCCAGGCATGACCGGTGATGATCTCAGAGTTCGGGGGGACACGATGCTTAATGGGCCTTGACCGGCGTGGCGGGCCGGTTTCGGCCTTCCTTCCGGCTGTGGCCATCCGCCTTCCGACTTGACGGCTACCGACATCTCGACGTATGATGCGTGTCCCGAAGGGATCCCGTTGGGAGAACCGGCTG
>DATLBA010000007.1:0-8232 GCA_035527275.1 Phycisphaerae bacterium | reverse complement strand
CCATGCCTTTGATGTACGTGCAGGCCGCCACCGCGTCGGAGAACTGGAACATGTAGCCGGCCTGAATCTGGAACGTGTTGCCCGTGTCCCACACCAGTGGGCTGAGGCGCGTGCTCTTGCCCCAGGCCTTGAGGGCCTCGGCCTCGCGGCTCTTGTACTCGATCCACAGTTTCGTGGTGAACTCGACGACGTCCTCGCCGCGCCGGCGGTTGAAGTCGTCGCGGGTGTACTCCTGTTTGGCCGCGGATAGCCTGGCGATGACGTCGGGGTTGGTGTCGTTGATCGCCAGCCCCGCGCTCGCCGGGCTGCCCAGCGGCGCCAGCATGATGCTGCCCTTGTCCAGCGACTCGCCCGGCAGCAGGAACTCCCAGGCAGTCTTGAGCCTATCATCGCCGCCATACTTGGCCTTGAGGAACTCGTTCCACTTCGTCAGCAGTCCGTTGCGGAAAAACGCGGGCAGCTCCTGCCACGAGCCGCCGAAGATCCGACCGTGGTACCATTCCTCGTTGGTCAGTTCCCACACCGCCACCTGCGGGTCGTCCGCCAGCCGCAGGCCGTTCTTGTAGTGATTGGGAAACTTGGCGTTGTTCTCCATGCGTTTGACGGCCAGCGCCGAGATGCGCGGATCCCACGCGCGGGCGGTACCGAAGACCGACAGGCCACCGCCCCCCTTGCCCCACTCGTTGACGGCCGCCTTCCACGCGTCGGCCGTCGCGGGGTCGTCGATGATGTTCACGTCGGAGGCGTTGAAGGTGCCGACGTGGCCCACCATGGCGTTCCAGATGCGGATGCCCTTCTGGTCGAGCTTATAGAAGAAGTAGGCAATCAGGTCGGAGGGCGAGCCGTCGCCGGCCTTGTAGTTGCTCTGCGAAGTGTCGTACCAGTGGCGGACGAGGTTGAAGCCCAGGTCGTGGATGCGGTCGACGGCCAGGTCGATATCGGCCCTGGCCTTGGCGATCGCTTTCGCGCGGGCCTCGCCGGCGAGATTCCGGTCCACCTGGCCCGGGTTGAAGGGCGAGCCGATAAAGCCCCAATAACGCACCCGTGTGCCGTTCTGGTACAGGTGCCCGTCCTTGACGACCACGTACTCGCTGTCGGGCGGAAGGTTCTGGGCGAAGGCGCCGGCGCCCAGCAGCGCCATGCCCGCCGCTACCAACACGGTAGCCGTCCTCATGCGACATCTCCTTTCCTGTCCGATTCTCCCCGACCTTCTTCGAACCGCGGGCCCACACGCCGCCAGCCTTCAGCGGTCGCGGGCGAACTCCCCGGTGCTGTCGGCGGCTCCCTATTCGATGGGCTGGCCGCAGATGACGAGGTTGAACTCTCGCTGCCAGGTGTCTTCCTGCTTGCCCACTCCCTGCCAGGTGTCTTTGACCTTGGTGCGGAAGTTGCCCTGCCCGCCGCAGCGGAAGGGGACGGCCGTCCAGCCCTCGCGGTTCTCGACGAAGGCGGACTTCGGCTTCTCGCCCCCGCCGACCATCGCGTAGAGCCCATAGCACTCCAAAATGCCGCCGATGTTCAAGAGGGCGCTCGGATGCCCTTCGACCTTCATGCCGAGGATCCACACCTTGCCGCCGTGGTTCTCAACCTGCGGCGTGTCGCCGTACTCCACGTTCAGTTGCCGGGCCCAGACGCTCTGGGGAAACCGGACGTTCAGGCGGGGCCCCATCCAAGCCCAAGAAGACTCACTTACGGTGCCACGGATCCGTCTTGCGTCGGTTTCGATGCGGCGCCTTCTGCCCGCGCATCGTTTGCGCCGGTCGCGGCCTCGCGCGTCGCCTCGATGACGGTGTGCTCTTTCGCCGACAGATCGGCCGGCCACGTCTGCACCAGGCCGTCGGCAAAACGCACGGTCAGGACGCACGGTCCCGGCTCGCGCACCGTCAGGTTCACGACGTCCGGCCCTCGGCAGCCGGTGGCGACGTTCGAGCCGATCACGCGCCGGCCGATGATCGTCCCCTTCTTGTCGGCCAGCGTCACCGTCGCGCCGAGGACGCCGACTTTCCCGCGGACCCGCACGGTCAGGATGCGGGTCCGGGCGAGCACCTTTTCCTGGATGGTGGGATGCTCCTTCGGGGTGCGGTCGCGCAGAGAGTCGTTGAGGATGAGCGTCAGCGTGCCGTCGGCGCCGCCCAAGAGGAGGTCGTTGGCGCCGTTGCCGTCCGCGTCTCCCGCGGCGACGCCCCAGGCGCCGCGCTGGTGGGCCGGGCCGGGAAACGCCGTCGGCTTATACTTGAGCGGCGTCATGAACGAGCCGTAGCCGCGGTTAGTGTAGAACATGTTGGGCAGGACGGAGCGGCTGGCGGCGTAGATGTCGACGTAGCCGTCGGCGTCGAGGTCCTCGGCGATTGTGGCGAGGAGACCGAAGGAGCCCTCGGTGATCTCGTTGCCATAGCCGGACATTTCCCGCGGCTCGGCGCTCACGTTGACGACGAAGTTGACGCCGCTTTCGTCTGAGAAGACAAGGTCGGAGGTCTCGGGCCGCCAGAGGGGCGCGAAGCATCCCGCGCCCGTCAGGCCGAGCGTCTCTCCTCCCGTCTGGAAATCGAACCGCAAGCGGTGCTCGAGCGGCGCGAACCGTCCGTCCGCGTCCTGAAGGAGCAGGAGACCGTCGCCCACGGCGTAGAACAGGTCGGTGCGGCCGTCTGCGTTCCAGTCGCCTGGCGCGAAGAAGCCGCTCCGGTCCGCACCGCATGCCGGGGCGGAAAGCCCCGAGGCGGCGGTGGCATCCACAAATCGCCCGCCCTTGGCGCCCGGGTTGAGATACACGGCCAGGCCGCCGTCAACCTTGGAGACCACGACGTCGGGATAACCGTCGCCGTTGATTTCGACGAAGGCGGCGCATTTCAATCGCTCCGCCGCCGACTTGGGAAGCAGTTCCGAAACGCGGAACTTCCTGCCCGCACCCTCCCCCTCGGCGAGATAGATGACCGCACCGGCCAGGAGGTCGGCCCTGCCGTCGGCGTCCACGTCCGCGAAGTTGACGCTTGGGCTTTTGAGGCCCTCCAGGCCGAGCGCCGCCGTCGAGTCCGTGAACTCGAGCGCCGCCGTCTGGAGATAGACGCGGTCGCCGCCGTCCGAGCAAGCGTAGATGTCGAGGTCGCCGTCGCCGTCGATGTCGTAGAGGGCAACACCTCGAATCGTCTCGGCGAACTTGCCGACCACCACGTCGTCCCGGAACTGGACGAACGGGATGGCGGGGTAGTAGTAGCGGTCGCGGGCGAGGTCGGTCATCATCTCGACGAGCCGCTCGGCGCTCCCGTTGAACGTGCCGAACATCTGCTCGTTGACCGAGGGGTCAATGTCCTTGGTCCACTGCCACTTGGAGGGGTCGCTCGGGTCCAGGCGCCCTATCTGCCAGCGTCCGCGGCCCGGATAGAAGAGGGTCTCCCACTCGTGTCCTCGGAGTTTCTTGCCGACGAAGGCGACGACCGCCTGGTCTTTCCACATGAGCGCCTCGAAGGCGTTGCCGACGTCTTCGTTGGCCTCCGAGAGGACGACCTGTTTGGGCGCGAAGGTTCCCTTGATGGTCGCGACGACGGCGAGGATGGCGGTGTGCTGGTCCTCGTCGACGTCGGCAATGCGGAGGGCGAGGACCGTGTCGTAGCGCTCATACAGGTGGATCGGTTGCAGGGAAGGATTGATGATAGCGTGGGCGCGTCCCGCCGGCAGGGCGAGGGCCGCCAGCAGCACGGTCGTCTTCCACAGGGGTCTCACGGGGTTTTCTCTCCGGGCCGGGCTCGGTCGGCCGCCGGGTCCGCGGCCGATGCTCCGGCAAGGCCGACCGTGCGTGAGCGGCGCCGGCTAGCGCAGCGGGACCGCCTCGGGCTTGTCGTCCACCCGGTAGAGTTCCACGAGCGACCTGCCGCCGTTGTTTTCGCCGTAGAAGAGGTTTTTCCAGTGCAGGTTGATGCTCGGGTGGGCAAGCACGATGCCGCCCTTGCGCACGTCGTTGAACTCCACGCCATTGAAATCGATCTGGCCGAGCAGTGTCATCGCGATCCGGCGGGGCACATCTTTGATGCTCGCCAGTGGGGCCTCGGGGGCTACGTGTGTTGATCCCGACTCCGTGCCAGTCCATCGGAAGACCAGGCGGGCCTTGGCGGGGTCGGCGCTGTAAACGACAAGGCGTGCTCCCGGGTTGATCACGAGACCGCTGTCGTTGGGGGTGCTCATGTTTTTTAGGTGCCTATTCTGAGGTAAAGAAGCGTCAAACTCGCCGTGGGCCTTGAAACCGAGGGCGAGGACGCAGTCGCTCTTCAGCGGGCGCTCGGGCGTCCCGGCCTGCAGGGTCCCGGAGACTACCAGGTCGTGGCCAAAGCACTTGTTGCCCTTG
This sequence comes from Phycisphaerae bacterium, assembly GCA_035527275.1. Taxonomy (GTDB): domain Bacteria; phylum Planctomycetota; class Phycisphaerae; order FEN-1346; family FEN-1346; genus DATLBA01. The sequence continues at coordinate 3,896 of DATLBA010000007.1, read as the reverse complement.
GGCAGGAAGGTGGCCCCGGACATGAGGACCAGGGTGCCTTCGGGGAAGACGAGGTGCGTCGCGCGGTCGGCGGGGCTGAATAGGCTGCCGGGACCGAGGATCATGGTTCCGGAGTTGACGTGCAGTTCGTCACCCACGTCCCAGGGACCGAGGAACTCGATCGACCCGCCCTTGGGCTTGTTGACAGCAAAATGGGTCGCGAATGTATCGATCTTGGCGTCGTCATTGCGGGCGAAGGCGGCCTTGCCGCCGAAGGCGAGCGGGAAGTTAACGTGAAGACCGGGACCCCACTGCCCCTTCCGCACCCACACGTTGCCGCAGAACTCCATCCTGCTGATCCCCATGCTCGCGTTCGCCCCCACCGTGAGATGACGCACTTGCAAAGCGATATCACCGGTCCCGATGCTGTAAAAACTATCGGAGTCCGGGAAGAGAATGTCCGTGTTCTCATCCGGCGGCCTGGTGGCGGGCTTGCCGCTTGCCACGGCGGAGCCGCTCGGCGAAGGCGGATACTCCAGCCAGTTCTTCGGATCCATCAGGGCGTTCTCCCCCACCCGCTCTCCGACGCGGGCCCAGACCAGCAGCCGCGCCGGCTCCCATTTCTGCTGGTAATACGCCGTCTCCTTGACGTCCTCGGGCCACAGGCCCGGCTGGTCGAAGCACGGGTTGTGTGCCGAAGGCGCCTTGAGATCCGCCCCGGCCGCCGCCCCGGCCGCCGCCTCCTCGGCCGAGACCTTCTGGCCCACCATGCCCGCCAGCACCAGCACCGCCACAACAATCGCTGCTCGGCGCATTTCAGTTTCCTTGCCTTGGTTCCCGTTTTCCGCCCGACCCCCGCGGGCCGGCCGTCCTCTGGCACCCGCCGCCAGGAGAATCCCCACTAGGCCGCCCACTCACGCCGATGCCTTCCCCGTCATGTCCAGCCTCCTCTCAACTCGACAAACCCGCGGTCCACCGGACGGTTTCGCAAAATCCGACCAACGGGCGATCGCGGCAAGCATTGCCGCCCCACCCGCGATTCACAGGCCCCCTCTCCCTTCTTGGTGGGAGAAAAGTTATGAAAGCGGCAAGAACAGCGTGACCCGCCGCTAGGCGGGTCACGCGTAAGCGTCCCTTTGCGGCTTTCCTCCACCTGCTACCGGCGCTTGCGGCGAAGGAGAAGGCCCAGCCCGCCGAGGCCCAGCAGCGCCATCGTCGCCGGCTCCGGCGTGAGGGTCACGGTGATGTCGTTGTTGGTCGAGTCGTAAGTAACCGACGCCGAGCGAGCGCCCAGACCGAGGAACGTCTCGTCCACGAACGTTTCCGCGCCCAATCCCGCGGACGCGTCCATGAGGGTGAACGTGCCGAGGCCGACGTAGGACGTGAAGTCCACCACCAGGTAGCCGCCGGTACCATCAAACAGGTCGATGTTGTTTATGGTGAAGGGAGCAATGCCAGCCGCGTCGAAGACGAATTTGACGACGTTGTCGTTGCGGAGGTAAAAGCCCCCGGCCGCGGCGGCCGTGTGGTTGTTGCCTGTGAAGGTGAGGTAGCCCAGTTGATTGCTCACTCCCCAGAGACTAGGCCCGCCACTCACATAGCCGGAGATATTGAGCGACGTAGCTGCGGCGTTGTCCGACGTCCACATCCACCCACTGCAAACCACCTCGCCCCGCCCCAGCCAGTTCCATGTGGAACCTTCACGCATGTTTATTGCGCTTCCTAAATTAAACGTGTCGGTGTCAGCGGCCATGTTGGTGTTCAGGGTGGCGCCGCCCCAAATTTTGAGGTCATTGGCCACGCCCCCGTCCGTCAAAACGTCGACGGTGTAGGCGCCGTTGATGACCACGGAGTCGCTCGCTGTCGGCACATTGTTCGTGTCCCAGTTCGTGGCGTCGAACCAGGAAGTGGTCGAGGCCCCACCGTCCCACGTGACCTCCACGGCCATCGCCGTGCTGCCCAGACACAAAACGCCCACTGCCACCAGTGCTGCCAGAAGTCTTGTTCACATCATGACCTTCTCCTTTCCTGCGTTCCTGTTCGGCTCCCGTTTCCGAACCCTTTGTGCTGCACCATTGACTCCATCGTTTACCAGTCCGCCTCTCCTTGGTTCCCGCGTCCCTTTCCTCCTTCTGTTGGAACCCCGGTCCGTTCCAACCCCAACGTCCCCTTTGCGTTCTCTGCCGCGCGCCTCCCGCGCGTGTTTCCTGCTTTTAGGCTGCCAGACGCCCAGAAATGCCGCCCAAACCGGTATGAGTATAACACAAAACGGCTGGAAGTCAATTTCTTTTTGCAGTTTTCGGCGGAGACGTGCGGCCAATCCTATAAGCCATTGGCCGGAAAAGAGTTATGCCTGCCTCGCCCCGCCCGCGGCTGGCGCCCCTATGGAGCCGGCGGAGCGAGCGAATCCCCCGCCTCGAAACCGAACCCGACCGCCCGCGACGCCATCGGCTCATTCGGCGCCTCGATCCGCTCCAGCAGCATCGCCACCCCCTGGCACCCCACCTCAGCCTCGGGAATCAGCATCACCGCCAAGCCCTCCGAGAGAAACGCCAGGTGCCCCTCGAACGTGATGGCCGACAGATCGCGCGGGATGACCAGACCCACCCGCTCCGCCGCACGCACCAGCGGCCGGCATTCCCCCAGACTGTAGCCGACTACCGCCATCGGCCGGTCCGGGCCGCGAAGGACCTCCGCCCAGTTCGCAATCTGCCGCTCGACGCTTGCATCCTGGACCCGGTCGCTCAAGACCTGCGGCGCGAGGCCCGCCTCCTTCATCGCCTGCCGGTAGCCTTCGCGCCGGTCGGTCTGGCTGTAGTGTGCGCCGCCGCCCGGCTGATATCCGACGTACGCGATCCGCCGGTGACCGAGCGCCAGCAGACGGCGCGTCGCCTCCGCCCCCGCCCCGAAATCGTCCGGATATACGGCGTAGGCGTCCCGCTTGACGTTGAGCCAGACGCTCGGCAGGCGGTGCTCTTCGATCAGTTCGACCATCCGCGACGGGATCCCCACGTTGTAGTTGATGAGCAGGCCGTCGCTCATCAATTCCTTGAGGATTCGCGGGAGGAAGCCCTCGCTCGTCAGTTCCTCGTCGGGCAGAACGGCCAGCACCATGTGCATCGCCTCCTGTTCCAGGCGTCCTGCCACGCCCGCCACCAGGCCGCCCGAGACGTTGCTGCGGCTGGGGTCGGCCGCGCTCAGCACCAGGGCGACCGAACCGAACCGGCCGCGCGCCGTGGCCCGGGCGGCGGCGTTCGGCTGGTACCCGAGCGCCCGCGCGACTTTCCAGACGCGCTCGCGCGTCTGCGGGTTGTAGGCCCCTTTGCTGTTGAGGACCTGGCTGACGGTGGGCTTCGAGAGGCCCGCCGCTTTCGCGATGTCCTGGAGCCTGACCGCCACCTTCGCCCCTTCCTTTCGCCCCCGCGAAACCCATTGAGAGTATATCGCAAAATGGTTTGGAGTCAACTATCTACCAGGCCGCAAGGCCCCCTCCCACACAGAAAGAGCGTGACCCCCCGCTCTCAGCGCGGGTCACGCGGAAACATCCCTTTGCAGCCTGGCGTCCGGAAGATTCTTGCGATAGAGAGGCCCAATGGCTAGAGTGCCTGCCCTGACGGAAGTCCCCTGGGTCTCTTGACAAGGATTGGGAGACGAGACGACATGGACAAGAAACTACTGAGCGAGTTCGCTTGCCCCGGGAGCCCTTATCGCGGCAAGCCGTTCTGGGCCTGGAACGGGAAACTGGAGGAGGCGGAACTGCGGCGCCAGGTCCGCGTCCTGAAGCAGATGGGCCTGGGCGGATTCTTCATGCACAGCCGCGTCGGCCTCGACACGGCGTACCTCAGCGACGAATGGTTCCGGTGCGTCCGGGCCTGCATTGACGAGGCGAAGCAGCAGGGCATGGAGGCCTGGCTCTA
>DATLBA010000006.1:0-36257 GCA_035527275.1 Phycisphaerae bacterium | reverse complement strand
CTCCGTGGACCTTGCCGGCTAACCTGGCGGTGGCGGTCCATCCGGACCTCGAATACGAGGCTTTGCCCGGCGTTCATCGCGGTTCAGATTGCTATTTGATTGTCAAAGTGGGCCGCGCCGAAACGCTCGGCTTCCCAATTGAGGAGCTTTCGGAATCTGTAACGCTCACCGGCAAAGACCTCGACGGCCAGACCTATACGCACCCTTTTATGGGGCCGCCACAGGGCAAAGATTTGCGGCAAGTTTTTGCCGACCCAAATATGGTTTTTGAGGATAAGGGGACGGGCCTCGTGCACATCGCTCCCGGCCATGGGCGCGAGGACAATCTTCTCGGCATGCAGCACGGTTTGCCGGCGTACAGCCCGGTCCTCGCGGATGGGCGGTTCGACGACACCGTGCCGGAATGGATCCGCGCGAAGACGGTCTGGGAAGCCAATCCGATCATCACGAAGCGCCTCGCCGAGTCGGGTCACCTCGTGGCTCACACCAGGGTCGCGCACCGCTATCCCCATTGCTGGCGGTGCCGCCGGCCGGTTATCTTCCGGGCGACCGAGCAGTGGTTCGTCTCGCTCGACAAAAGCGACGAGGGCAAGAGCCTGCGCGAGCGGGCTCTGGAGGCCGTGAGCGGCGTCCAATGGGTGCCGGGCTGGGGCGAGGCGCGAATCCGGGCGATGATCGAGACGCGGCCGGACTGGTGCATCAGCCGCCAGAAGGTCTGGGGCGTCCCGATTCCCGCGCTTTATTGCGAGGGGTGCGGCCACGCGCTTCTGACCGGCGATATGATGCGCGCTGCGGGAAAATTTTACGGCAAGCACGGGAGCGGCGCCTGGTACGCTGCTTCGGCCGAGAAAATTTTCGACGAGGCGCCGGCGTGCCCGCAGTGCGGCGGCCGAGAATGGCGCAAGGAGACCGACGTCTGCGACGTCTGGCTCGATTCGGGCTCGTCGTGGCGCGCCGTTTGCGAGGCCGAGGACCTCGGCATGCCCGTGGAACTCTATCTGGAAGGGTCGGACCAGCATCGCGGCTGGTTTCAGTCGAGCCTGATGCTGGGCGTGGTGGCGCGCGGCCAGCCGCCGTTCCGCACGTGCATCACGCACGGTTTCGTCGTGGACGAAGAGGGCCGCAAGATGTCCAAAAGCCTCGGCAACACGGTCAGCGTCCTCGACGAAGTGGCCCGCCTGGGTGCCGACGTGGTGCGCCTGTGGGTGTCGAGCGTTGATTACGGATACGATATCCGCGCGAGCGACGCGCTGATTTCAAACCTCCAGGACGCGTACCGAAAGATCCGCAACACGCTTCGGTTCATCCTGGGGAACCTGGCGGACTTCGACCCGAAGGCGCACGCGGTCGGGATCGCCCGGATGGAAGAAATTGATCGGTGGCTTTTGGCGCGGGCGCAGCGGCTGGTCGCCGACGTCTCGGCCCAGTTCGAGGCGTTTCAGTTCCACCGCGTTTACCAGTTGGTGCACGTCTTCTGCGTGAACGACCTGAGCGCGTTTTACCTGGACGTGCAGAAGGACTGCCTCTACTGCGACGGGGCCGACGGGTCCCGGCGGCGAAGCGCCCAAACCGCCCTGGCCTACGTGGCGGACGTGCTGGTGCGATTGCTGGCGCCGATTCTGGTCCACACGGCGGAGGAGGCGTGGGGTTTTCTGCCGCCGCTCGCCACGGGCGAGTCGCCGTTGCGACCGGCCCAGGACTTGCCCGCCCCGCCAGCCGCCTCCGCCATTAGCCCCATCGGGGCGGCGGCCGGACAGCGGGTAAACGTGGCGGGCGAGCGCGAGTCGAGCGTCCATCTGGCCCGCTGGCCCGAGGTGGATGCGAAACTGCTGGATGAGGACCTCCTGGCCCACTGGGAATGGCTGATGGACGTGCGGCGAGATACATACGCTTTGCTGGAAGTGTTGCGGAAGAGCGGCAAGTTCTCGCAGCACATGGAGGCGAGAGTGGCGCTGGCGCCGGCCGATCCGAAGGAGCGCGAGGAACTCGAAAAGGTCGGAGCGGACACCCTGGCGAAACTGCTGATCGTGAGCAAAGTCCGGCTTGTCTCGCCCGAGGAGGCTGAAGCCCTGGAAGGCGACCACGCCGACGCCGGCGAAGCGGACGTCAAACGCTTCGCCTCGGCCGTCCTCCTGCAGCAGGTCCACCAGCGCTGCGAACGCTGCTGGAACTGGTGGCCCAGCGTCGGTCAGGGCGAACCGAACGGCCTGTGTGAGCGATGCCGACAAGTTGTCGGCACAAAGCATTAGCCGGCGGGCTTGCCCGCCGCGACAGAACCAGGGAGCCATCATGAACACTCAAGAGACTCTGGACCTCTTCAACAAGTACGTCATCGGCAACTACACGCGCCTGCCGAAGGTCGCCGTGCGCGGCGAAGGGCCATACGTCTGGGACGCCGACGGGAAACGGTATCTGGACCTTTTCAGCGGGTGGGCCGTGACGGGTGTCGGCCATTGCCATCCGCGCCTCGTTGAAGCCATTCGGAAGCAGGCTGGCCAACTTATCTACATGCCGAACACCTGGCACACCGAGCCGCAGGGCCGGCTGGCCGAGTGGATCGCCACCACCGGATTCGGCGGGAAATGCTTCTTCTGCAACTCGGGGGCGGAGGCGAACGAGGCAGCCATAAAACTCGCGCGCCTCGCCACCGCGAAGGAAAAGTATAAGATCATTTCCTTCGAGCACAGTTTCCACGGGCGCACCTTTGCGGCCATCAGCGCGACCGGCCAGCCGAAGTATCGGCAGGGCTTTGCGCCGCTGGTGCCGGGTTTTGCCTACGCGCCGCTCAACGACTCCGAGGCCGTGGAAAAACTGGCCGACGACGAGACCTGCGCCGTCATCGTCGAGCCGATCCAGGGCGAAGGCGGCGTCAACGTCGCTGAGGCGGACTTCCTCGAGCGCTTGCGCCGGTTGTGCGACGAGCGCGGCATGGTGCTGATCTTCGACGAAGTCCAGACCGGCGTCGGACGGACCGGCGCGTGGTGGGGTTATCAGCAGGCGGGTGTCGAGCCCGACATCATGACGATGGCCAAACAGTTAGGCGGCGGCGTGGCCATCGGCGCCATCTCGGCCAAGCCCCAGGTCGCCGAGCATTTGAAGCCCGGCACCCACGCCTCAACGTTCGGCGGGAACCCGCTGGCCGCCGCCGCCGGCTGCGCCGTCTTTGAAATCGTCCGCGACGAAAACCTTCTGGAAAACGCCAACCGGATGGGCGCCTATCTGCGCCAGCGCCTGCTGGAACTCAAGCAGGAGACGCCAATCATCGCCGAGGTCCGCGGGGCCGGGCTGATGGTCGGTGCGGAACTGACCGAGTCGGGGTCGGACATCGTGGCGGAGTGCCTTGAGCGCGGCCTGCACATCAACTGCACCAACACGACGGTGCTTCGGATCATGCCGCCGCTCGTCATCACCGAGGAGCAACTGGGCGAGGGACTGGGGATTCTGGCCGACGTCCTGCGCCGGGCCCGCAAGGCAGGGAATTGACCCGGGCACGGCCGGCGCCTTAACATGGTTGTCAGAGGGTGCGAGCCTCAATAGCCGCGACCCGAAGGGGAGTGCGTCTGATGCCGACAAAACAGGATGCCACGGCAGACGAGGGCGGCGCGCCGGGCTTAGGAGACCGGTCATGAACTTCCGAAATCGCAAACGGGGGCCCAGGTTCGTTGCCGCAATGGGTGCGGGCCTCGTGGCGGTGGGCCTTCTGGCCGCGATGGGAGGGTGCGAGCCAACCGCTCAGCAACGTGAACTGACCATCCTGCTTCTGGAATATAAGGGACCGGAGGCCGTGGACAGCGCTTACCGCCTCGCCCGAGAACTGACCGAACAAAATCTGCCGGATGTGTTTGTGGTGGAAGGGCCACAGTACGGGGCCGTCTGTGTCGGTCGGTACGGGGCTCTGAAGGACCCCGCGGCCAGGAAGATGCTGGCGCGGGTGCGGGGGATTCGCGACGCCCGGGGCCAGTACCCCTTTGTCGGCGTCGTGCTGATGCCGGTGCCCGAGCCCGCTCCATCGAGCAAGTGGCCTCTGGAAGAGGCGCCGGGCGTGTTCACGCTTCACATCGCAAGTTGGGAAGCGCCCGGCCGGAAGGACGCCGCCCAGGAGTATGCAAGAACGCTCCGGGAGAAGGGATACGAGGCCTACGTTTATCACGGGCCGCGACTGAGCATGGTGACGCTGGGGGCGTTCGGGCTGGAGATTTTCGACGATCCGAGCAAGGTGGGCCGCCCGGGCCAGAAGCCCAGAATCGTCGGCCCCACCGTTCTTGGGCTGAGAAAAGAGTTCCCGCGGATGCGGCTCGAGGGCCAGTTGGCGCCGATGGCCAAGGGGAAGGACGGCAAGGAAGTGCCGCTCGTGCCGACGGGTCTGGTAAGAATCCCGGGCCGCGAGACATCTCCCACAGGGGGAGTGGTCATCCCTTCGGCACTTTACCGGGTATCGCTGCAACTGGTGAGCACGGAGACGGGCCTGGCGGAAGGTCTCGGGCGTGCGGCGGGCGTTGCCCAGGCCCGGCGCGAACTTCCCGTTCTTGTCGAGGCGCTGACGAAGCAGTTGCTCAGTTCCGTCGAGAAGGGCAAGGCTGCCCGAATCGGCATTGCCGGCATTCAGGCGACGGGCCGCGAGGCCGTCGAAACGCGGGCGGACGAAAGTGTTCTTCAGGCCGTGACGGCGGCCCTGAGCCTCGCCGCGCCCGCCGCGCGCCTGACCGTCCTCGGGCCGGAGACGACTCGCCAGATTCTGGACGCGGCCGGGCTTTCCGTCCGGGGGGTGCTGCGCGACCCGCGGCTCGTCAAGGGCCTCAGGGAGATGGACTTTGTTCTCGTCGGGGGCGTGACCGTCGTTCCGACGTAAAGGGGGCCGGATGGCTCGCACGCTGGTCATCGCAACGCGCAACCGCAAGAAGTTCGAGGAAATGGCAGCCATCCTCGCGGGGCTGAATGTCGCACTAAAATCGCTGGAAGAGTTCGGCGATGTTGCAACCGTGCCCGAAACCGGTGGAACATTCGAGGAAAACGCCCGCGCCAAGGCGCTCGGGTACGCGAAGGCGACCGGCGAGTGGGCTCTGGCCGACGATTCGGGCCTCGAGGTGGACGCGCTGGGCGGCAAACCGGGCGTCCTGTCCAGCCGATGGGGCGGTCAGGAAGGCAACGATGCACGGAACAACCGTGCTCTACTGGAAGCCCTCGCCGAGCACCCCGAGGAAACCTGGGCGGCGCGCTACCGCTGTGTGGCGGCCCTGGCGACGCCCGACCGCGTGCTGCTGGTGACGAAGGGCTCGTGCGAGGGTCGAATCACCGACCGGCCCGCCGGGTCGAACGGCTTCGGCTACGACCCGTACTTTTGGGTCCCCGAGTATGGCCGGACGATGGCCGAGTTGGCGCCCGAGACCAAGAACCGGCTGAGCCATCGCGGCCAGGCCCTGGAGGCGATGAAGGAAGGCCTCCGAAAACTATTGTAGAAGGGGAACGAAATGGCTCCCAATCGCGTGTTCTTCACGAAAGGCGTCGGCGTGCACCGGGAGAGGCTAACCAGTTTCGAGTTGGCGCTCCGCAGCGCCGGAATCGAGAAGTATAACCTGGTCCGGGTGTCGAGCATCTTTCCGCCCGGTTGCAGGATTGTTCCACGGAAGCGCGGCCTGTCGCGGCTTCAGCCGGGCCAGATCGTTTACTGCGTGATGGCCGACGCCGCTACCAACGAGCCGAACCGTCTCGCGGCCGCTTCGATCGGCCTGGCGGTTCCGGCGGACGGGACGCAGTATGGATACCTTTCCGAGCACCACAGTTTCGGTCAGACCGGCCCCGCGGCGGGCGACTATGCCGAGGACCTGGCCGCCACGATGCTCGCGACGACGCTCGGCTTGGAATTCGACCCGGAGTCGGCCTACGACGAGCGGAAAGAAATCTACCGGATGAGCGGCAAGATCGTCCGCAGCCGCAACATCACTCAGAGCGCCCAGGGCTGCAAGCGCGGCCGCTGGACGACGGTGCTCGCCGCCGCCGTTTTCGTCATGGGGCAACCGGATCTGTTCGAGTAGCCCCGGCCGGCTCCGAGGAATCCCGCATGGGCGAACCGGAACTTATCCCACACAACTTTCTGGGTCTTGACGCCGACGTGTCCGGCTACGCCGACGCCCGCGTGGTCGTCCTGCCGATCGGCTTTGAGGCCACGGCGACGTTCGGCGCGGGGACACGCGGGGGACCCGATGCCATTCTCGCCGCCAGCCGCCAGGTCGAAACCTACGATCCCGACCTGGACATGGACCTAGCCCGGGCGCCGATTCACACCTTTGCTCATGTGGCGCCCGACCTCTCGTCGCCCCAGGCCATGGTTGAGCGCATCGGCGCGGTGGCCGGCCGCTTGCAGAGCGACGACAAATGGGTGCTGGGGCTGGGCGGCGAACATTCGATTACCCTCGGTTTGGTGCGCGCCGCGGCGGCGCGACATGGGCGGCTGTCAATCCTCCAAATCGACGCGCACCTGGATTTGCGCGCATGCTGGGAGGGCACGCCTTACAGCCATGCTTGCGTCATGCGTCGGATCGTCGAGGACGGGCACCGCACCGTTCACGTCGGCATCCGGAACGCCTGCCGCGAGGAAATCGAGTTCGCCGGGGCGCGGGACCTCCCCATTTTTTGGGCGCGCGATTGCGCCGGATCGAGCGCCCTCCTTGAGGCCGCCGACGCCCTTGAGGGCCCGGTCTATGTGACGGTGGATGTGGACGGCCTGGACCCGAGCGTGATTCGCACCACCGGGACGCCGGAGCCGGGCGGCCTCGGCTGGTGGGAAACGGTGCGCCTCCTTGACCGTGTCTTCTCGCGCCATTCGGTGGTCGGGGCGGACGTGGTCGAACTGGTGGCAGGGGGCGATGCGGCCGGCGAGTTCGCCGCGGCACGCCTGGCCGCCAAACTCGCCGCTCTGGCACTTAGGGCCGGGTGAAGTCTCGGCTGCCGCCTTCCCCGGAACCGTCGGCGGGTCGCAAGGTTAAGAGCCTATCCGAGTAACCCGTTCGTCGCGAGTCTGAGCGAGAAGGCCGAGACCGAGGCGCCAAGCCCAAAATGCCCGGAACGGTGGAATCGGCATTTTGACAGAGGCTTTGAAAAAAGCTACAGGTCTTTTTCGGGCGCGACGAGGTCGGCGTAGGTGCCGCGACGGCGGATCAGGCGCGCCTGGTCGCCCTCGACGAGGGCCTCCGCCGGCCGCGGGAACGAATTATATTCCGACGCCATCGTCATGCCGTAGGCGCCGGCGCTGAAGACGGCCAGCAGGTCGCCGCGCTCCACCGGCGGCAAACACCTCTCTTTGGCGAGAAAATCGGTCGATTCGCAGATCGGCCCCACGACGTCCACACACTCGGCGCCGGGCATCTTTTCATCGCGAGTTCGCCGGCGAGGCACAAAGTCGGCGCCCGGCTCGACCGGCCAGATGTAGTGATACGAGCCGTAAAGGGCCGGCCGGATGAGGTGATGCATCCCGGAATCGCAGAGGAGGAACTTCCGGTCGCCGCCCGCTTTGATGTACTGGACGCGGGTGACGAGAATCCCCGCGTTGCCGGCGATGAAGCGGCCGGGCTCCATGATGGTCCGAAGGTTCGTCCCCTTCAGGAGGGGAACAATCGCGCGGGCGAACGCGTCGGCGCCCAGGGCCTCTTCGCCTTCGTAGTGGGCGCCGAAGCCGCCGCCGATGTCGAGTGTGGTAATCTCCAGGCCGCGATTCCGCAGTTGCCGCACCAGTTCGAGCACCTTTTCCACCGCCTGGACATACGGTTCGACCGTGACGATTTGCGACCCGATGTGAATGTGGATGCCCGAAAGGGCCACGTGCCGCGCGCCCTCGGACGCATGGAAGTTCGAGAAAACGCGCTCGGCGCGCTCCAGGTCCACGCCGAACTTCGTTTCTCTCTTGCCCGTGGTGATATAGCGGTGGGTTTGGGGATCCACGTCGGGGTTGACGCGCAGCGCGGCCGGGGCCGACCGGCCCGCCAGCGCCGCCAGGCACGCGAGGTTCTCCAGTTCCTCCTCGCTTTCGACGTTAAAGAGGTGGATACCCCGCTCAAGGGCGTAGCGAATTTCGTCGTCGGTCTTGGCCACGCCCGCAAAGCAGCACCGCGCGGGGTCGCATCCCGCTTCGAACACGCGGTATAGTTCCCCGCCCGAAACGAGGTCGAAACCGCTTCCCTCGTCGGCAAGGAGCCGCAGGATGTGAATATTCGAGCACACCTTGACGGAGTAGCAGATCAGGGGCTCGAGCGGCGCGAAGGCCTCGGCGATTTTGCGGTAGTGGTCGCGAAAGGTTCCGGCGCTGTAGATGTAGAGCGGCGTGCCGAACCGCCGCGCCAGGTCGGCGACCGGCACGTCTTCCGCGTAAAGCCGCCCTTCGCGATAGTCGAAGCGATCCATCGGGTTTTCCTCAAACACGGAAGTCGGCCTGCGCTGGCTCGCCCTGGCCGTGGGCTTTACGGCTAGGGAACGTGGAGCCCGAGTTCCGCGTTAGGGAAAGTCTAGGGAGCGGCGGCAACGGTGTCAAGACGGACGGAACCCAGCACGGCGGGTGGCTCGCTCCGCCCTTGTCGCCTCCATGCCGACCCTCGGTTGGCCCCGGATACGTGCCCCCCGACTTGTCGGGGGCGAAAAAGCACTTGACATCAATCAAGCGCTTGGCTATAATACCAAACAGCCAAGGCTTGGAGGGAGAATGCCATGGACGCACGGACTCGGCGACAATTCGAAGCTCGGGCCCAGATTCTGAAGGCCCTGGCGCATCCGACGCGGCTCTTCATCGTGGACCAGTTGTCCGGAAAAGAGCGGTGCGTCTGTGAACTGACGGATATGGTCGGGGCGGACACGTCCACCGTGTCGAAGCATCTGGGGATTTTAAAGGGAGTGGGCATCGTTCTGGACGAGAAGCGCGGGACCCAGGTCTTCTACCATCTCCGGGCGCCATGCGTATTGGGCTGCCTGGATTGCGTCCAAGACGTCCTGAAAGAAACCGCCAGGCAGCAGGCGGAAGTCGTTTAGCCACGAGGAAAGCCGCGTGAAAAGGGAATGGAAAATCCTGGCGGCCATCGTGGGCGCGTTCCTCCTGTGCTACTGGCTGCCTGTGGGCCGCGCGCGGTTCGACCACGCCTTGATGGAGTCGCTGCACCTTGTGAAGGAATACGCGCGGGCGCACGTGCTGTTTTGCCTGGTGCCGGCGTTTTTCATCGCGGGCGCGCTTGCGGTTTTCGTGAGCCGGGCCTCCGTCATGAAGTATCTGGGAGCCCGGGCGAACAAGGTCCTGGCATATGGTGTGGCCAGTGTCTCCGGGACGATTCTGGCGGTGTGCTCGTGCACGGTTCTCCCGCTCTTTGCAGGCATCTATCGGATGGGCGCCGGGCTGGGCCCCGCCACAGCGTTCCTCTACTCCGGCCCGGCGATCAACGTCCTGGCCATCATCCTGACTGCCCGCATCCTGGGCCTGGAGTTGGGCATCGCGCGTGCCGTCGGCGCCGTTCTCTTCAGCGTCGTCATCGGTCTGCTGATGCATCTCATCTATCGGAAGGAGGAGGCGGCCAAAGGCCGGGCGCAGGCAGACATGCCCGAGCCGGACGTGAAGCGGCCCTTGTGGCAGGACGCCCTCTATTTTGCCGCCATGATCGGCGTCCTGGTCTTTGCCAACTGGGGCGAGCCCCACGAGCCGACGGGCCTTTGGCATGACGTTTATTCGGCCAGGTGGCTCATCACCGGGGGGTTCGGCCTGGCGCTGGCGATCATGCTGGTCGTGTGGTTCACGCGGCCGGAACTTCGGGAATGGGCCGGCGCGACGTGGGGCTTTGCCAAGCAGATTCTGCCCCTGCTGTTCGTGGGCGTTCTGGCGGCCGGTTTTTTGCTGGGTCGGCCGGGCCACGAGGGAATCATCCCGTCGGCGTGGGTGGAGGGCGCGGTGGGCGGCAACTCGCTCCGGGCGAACCTTTTCGCGTCGGTCGCAGGGGCGCTGATGTATTTTGCGACGCTGACGGAGGTGCCTATTCTTCAAGGTCTCCTCGGCGCCGGGATGGGCAAGGGCCCGGCGCTGGCGCTCCTGCTGGCGGGGCCAGCGCTGTCGCTGCCCAACATGCTCGTCATCCGCTCCGTCCTGGGGACGCAGAAGACGATTGTTTACGTGCTGCTGGTCGTCGTCATGGCCACGATTTCGGGGGTGGTCTTCGGCGTCATTCGGGGATGAGCCCGGGTGAAACGCTTCCGGACCGCCCTTTTCGGGGACAGGGATGAAAGTAACCACGACGTTTCCGAAAAGAGAGGAGTTTGAACGAGCCCGCGCACGGCTCGACGTCTTGTCTCTGCCCTATGAGGTCATCTCGCCCGACCCGGGCTTTGCCAGGGTCGGCGCGCCGGCGCTGGTCGTGGAGACCGAGGCGCGGGCGGCCTTGACAGGACGGGACGCCGATGGGTTTCTCTGCGCCGGCTGGGTCGAGTACCGGCCCGCACAAATCGATGTGCCGGACGAGGCGCCCCCGGCGTTCGAGGAGGACGTGTTCGGGGAGGTGCGGATCATGGTCCTGGCTCCTTGCGTGGCGGACGCAACGAAAATCCGACTGATCGCGCACCTCGGCGGCGACTTGACAGAAGCGTTCCCTTACCTGAACGCCGAGATGGGCGAGGCTTCGTATAACGCGAAGGGCCCGGCCTTCACCTTCATGGACCGCTACCGGCTGATCTCGATGTATCCCCGGCGCATCGCGGTGGCGAAGGCCGACGAGATTGTGGATGCTTGGCGGACGCTCGAAGTGCTTCGCCGCGGCGCGAACGAGGTGTGGGCGCGGCGGGCGGAGATTGAGCCGTCGTATGAAATGCGACAGAGGCCCCCCGCCCTGGAGATCTTCAAACGCTTGCCGGGCATCAACTGCGGCGCGTGCGGCGAAAAGACGTGCCTGGCCTTTGCCGTCAGCCTCTGGAACGGTGCGGCGGCCCCTTCGCAATGTAAGCCGGTATTCTCGGGTGAGTATGGGCGCATGAAAGAGGCGCTGCTGCAAGTCTGCGCGGGTCTGGGCGTGCTGGACGGAGTCCATGAATAAGAGCCAAGACGAACAGGTTCCCGCCGAACGGGCCTGCGCATCCAGGTGCGTATTCAGGAAAGGCAAACGGACGCGGAGGGGAAAACCGGTGTAAGTGCTGTGGTCGCAGCGGCGCCCCCGCCATACGTTTTCGATGGAGGAACGATCATGAAAAAGATTCAGATTCTTGGAACCGGATGCCCGAAGTGCAAGGCCCTAGCCGAGAACGCCGAGACCGCCGCCGAGGCCCTCGGCATCGAGTATGAAATCGAGAAGGTCACGGACATCAACGAGATCATGACGTTCGGCGTGATGATGACGCCGGCCCTGGCCGTTGATGGCAAAGTCAAGGCGGCCGGCAAGGTGCCTTCCGTGGACGAGATCAAGGCGCTGTTGGCCTGAGGCCGCGTAGAAACCCAGGGCGTTTTCAGGGATCATTGGGGTTCGTCCCGGTCAGCAGACAATCGGAGGTACGCGATATGAAACCCAGAACCATCCTCACGGCCGTGCTGCTGGTGTTTGTTGCGGTCAGCGTCGGTTACCTTATCGCGAAAGAGGCTGGCAGGAACCCACCCCCTGGGCCGGAGGATCAAGCACCGGCGGTGAGTCGAGAGACGAGCGACCAGGAAACCGCGCCCGCCTCAACGCATAAAGTCCTGGCCTACTACTTCCACGGAAACGTCCGGTGCTCGACGTGCCGCAAGATCGAAGCCTACACACAGGAGGCCATCGAAGGCACCCTCGCCGAGGCGCTCAAGGACGGGCGCTTGGAGTGGCAGGTCGTCAACGTGGACCATCCCATCAATGAACACTTCGTCCAGGACTATCAACTCTTTACGAGGTCGGTGGTGGTCGTGGGCACCCGGGACGGCAAGCAGGTGCGGTGGAAGAACCTGGAGAGAATCTGGGACCTCGTCCACGACAAGGGCGCCTTCGTGAACTACATCCAGGACGAGGTTCGCGCCTATCTCGGAGGCGAGGAATGAATGCGCTGGCCCTCGGGGCGGCTTGGGCGCTTTGGCTGGGCATTCTGACGTCTATCAGCCCCTGCCCGCTGGCGACGAATATCGCCGCCATCTCCTTTATCGGCAAGCGGGTTGGCAGCACGCGGCATGTGCTCCTGTCGGGTCTGTGCTATACACTGGGGCGGGCCTTGACCTACCTCGGCATCGGTGTCCTTGTGGCGGCAGGGCTGTT
The DNA here is from genome assembly GCA_035527275.1 of Phycisphaerae bacterium. GTDB lineage: Bacteria > Planctomycetota > Phycisphaerae > FEN-1346 > FEN-1346 > DATLBA01. Next base: position 24,033 of record DATLBA010000006.1, on the reverse strand, counting down.
GTCGATTCCGGGCGCGTCCAATTTTCTTCAACAGTTCGTGAACAAACTGCTTGGCCCGCTGCTGATCCTCGTTGGCATGTTTCTGCTCGACCTAATTTCGTTGCCTATCCGCGGCACGCTGGCCGGCGAACGCACCCGACGCCTCGCCGAAAAGGGCGGCGTCGCGGGGGCGGGGCTTCTGGGAATTCTCTTTGCCCTTTCTTTTTGCCCCATCTCTGCCGCGATCTTCTTCGGAAGTCTCATCCCGCTGTCGCTGAAACACGAGTCCAGTGTGGTCCTGCCCTGTCTGTACGGCATCGGAACCGCGCTTCCCGTCGCCGCGTTCGCAGTCTTGATCGCCTTTGGGACAAGAAGGGTCGGCCGGGCCTTCGACCGGCTTACTCAGATTGAGCGGTGGGCCCGACGCGCGACGGGCGTTGTCTTCATTCTGGTAGGCATCTACTACTGCCTGACCTACATCTTCGAGGTGTTTACGTGATACAAGAACGCCTCGCCGGGCGCCCGCGGTCGAAGCGGGTAAGGTCCGGGCCATCTCGCAAATGAGTCAGCGGGGGCGAGTGGAGGGCGCGAAGTCCGAGGAAGAGGCGCTCGCACACTACCGGCGCGTGCGGGACGAGACACGGGCATTCGTGGAGACGTTGCCCGGTGCCTTGAAAAAGAACCGGAAATCATGAGGAGCAAAAACATGGACTGCGGATGCAACAAAAACGAAAACCGAGACGTGCGCAGCACCGTCCGCGAGGAATACGGCAAGATCGCGCGGCAAGGTGGCTCCTGCTGCGGACCGTTATCCTGCTGTGGAAGCCCCTCCGCCGATTCCGTCGCGGAGACCGTGGGCTACAGCGACGAGGAGCTTGCCGGACTTCCCGACGGAGCGAACATGGGACTCTCCTGCGGCAATCCGACCGCGATTGCGTCGCTCCGGCCGGGGGAAGTCGTGCTCGATCTGGGCGCGGGCGGCGGCTTCGACGTCTTCATCGCCGCGCGCAACGTCGGTCCCTCGGGGCGCGTCATCGGCGTCGACATGACGCCGGACATGGTGAACAAGGCCCGGCGCAACGCGGAGTCCTTCAAAAGATCGACAGGCCTGGATAACGTGGAATTCCGTCTGGGCGAGATCGAGCACCTTCCCGTGGGGGACGCAAGCGTTGATGTGGTGATCTCCAACTGCGTCATCAATCTCTCGCCGGACAAGGCTCAGGTGTGGCGGGAGATCGCGCGCGTCTTGAAGCCGGGCGGACGGGTGTCGGTTTCCGACCTGGCCCTCCGGCGGCCGCTGCCCGACACAATCCGCGAATCCGTGCAGGCGCTGGTGGGTTGCATCGCGGGAGCCGTGCTCGTGGACGAGACGTGCGAGATGGTCCGGGCGGCCGGGCTTGTCGAGGCCGTCTTCGAAACCAAGACGGACTACATCGACCGGATGGCCGAGTGGTCCGATCCTCTCTACCGCGAGATCGCCGGGAAACTGCCGCTCGAAACGAAGCCGAGCGATTTCGTGACTAGCCTGGACATCACGGCAAGTAAACCGAATACGGAAAGCGGAGCGTGACTATGGCAACCGAAGCATGCATCAAGAAAGAGGCCAAGGGTCTCAACGTTTTCGAGAAATACCTGACGGTGTGGGTGATCCTGTGCATCGGCGTTGGCATCCTGCTCGGGAAAGTGGCCCCGGGCATGGCTCGGTTTCTGGACGGCATTGCACTTTCCGTCCGCGGTGCGCCGGTTGTTTCGATTCCCATCGCCGTCTGCCTTTTCTTCATGATGTACCCCATCATGGTCAAGATCGACTTCGCCGAGGTCCTTAAAGCCGGCAAGAGCGTCAAGCCCGTGGGCCTGACCCTGTTCATCAATTGGGCCGTCAAGCCGTTTACCATGTATGCCATCGCGTTGTTCTTCCTGGGCACGCTGTTCTATGGTTTCATCGGCCCAGACGCCGTGGACCTGGTGAAAATGCCGTTTGGTCTGGACCTACCCGTCGGAGCGACCCACGGCGCCGGCACGGTCGTCCTGGATAACGGCGTCAAAATGCTCGAGGTCCCGCTGTGGCGGAGTTACCTCGCCGGGTGCATCCTTTTGGGCATCGCACCCTGCACCGCCATGGTGCTCGTGTGGGGCTATCTGGCGCGGGGAAACGACGGCCTGACCCTGGTTATGGTCGCGATCAACTCGCTCACGATGCTTCTTCTCTATGGCATACTGGGCGGCTTCTTGCTGGGCGTCGGCCGGCTCCCGGTCCCATGGCAGGCGTTGTTCTTGTCGATCGGCATCTACGTCGCCCTGCCGCTGGCCGCCGGTTACTTCTCACGGAAATGGATTATTGCGGCCAAGGGCGAGCGGTGGTTCGAGGAAAAGTTCCTGCCCCTGCTGACGCCCGTGACCATCGTGGCATTGCTCGTCACGTTGGTGCTGTTGTTCTCCTTCAAGGGCGAGATGATCCTGTCCAATCCGCTGACGATCCTCTGGATCGCCATTCCGCTGTTCATTCAGACGAACGTGATATTCTGGCTGGGCTACGGCCTGGCGCGGCTGCTTAAACTTTCGTATCGCGACGCAGCGCCCTCAGCGATGATCGGGGCGTCGAACCATTTCGAGGTGGCCATCGCCACGGCCACCATGCTGTTCGGCCTGTCCTCCGGGGCCGCTCTGGCTACGGTGGTCGGCGTTCTAATCGAGGTGCCGGTGATGCTGATGCTCGTGCGCATCTGCCTTCGTACGCAGCATTGGTTTTCAAGGACCCCGAAAGCGGTATCGGAGTGCTTGGTCAGGCAGGACTGACAACTCCTCCAAAATGCGCCGGAAAATTTTCCGCAGCCACGGTAGCGATTTCGCTTGCACTTCACCCTGCGCGTCACTATGCGTATCCCTTCCAATTGTCACCGGAAAAGGAAAGGGAGAGTCATGGAAGTCGGATTTCTGACCGCATGTATGGGCAGGGAACCTCTGGAGGACGTTATCGCGTGGGCGGGGGCAAACGGTATCCGCCTGCTCGAGGTCCCCACGGGCCACCTCGGAGAGGACACGCCCGAGCACCACGCCGGAACAACCAAGGCCCTCCAGGCCGCCGGCGTCCACCTTTCGAGCGTCGCCCACTACGACGCGAACATCTGTAACGATCCACAAAAAGGCCTCGCGGCGCTCAAGGCCGCCATCGACCGGTGCGTCCGGTTCGGGACCGACGTCTGCTGCTCGCTGGCCGGCTTGCCGCCTGAAGGCATGAAGAAAGAGGAGGCGATCGACGGTCCGTTCACGGACATCTTCGGGCCTGCGGCCGAGTACGCCGCCTCAAAGGGCGTCCGCATCGCGCTGGAAAACTGGTACGCGACGCTCATTCAGCACTTTGACCAGTGGGACCGGGTCCTGGAGCGCGTGCCCGCCGAGAACCTCGGCTTCAACTACGACCCGTCGCACCTGGTGTGGCAGGGCATTGATTACCTGGCGGGCGTCGAACGATATGGCCCGCGGATCTTTCACGTCCACGCGAAGGACGCGGAAATCCGCGAGGAAGTCCGCCGACAGGTCGGCGTGGACGGCAACGGCTGGTGGCGATACTGCATCCCCGGCCAGGGCCGCGTCCGGTGGGGAGAGTTTATCGCCCGCCTGCGGCGGATCGGCTACGACGGCGTCCTCTCGATCGAACACGAGGACGGCTATATCAGCGCACAAGAAGGCGTCCTCCTGGGCAGGCGCTATCTGGAGCAGTTTATTTGACAACGAACATCCAGTGTCGGATATTGAACCCTGCCTGTTGAAGCAAAGCGGCCGCCGGAACGGCGGCGTCGCCCGGTCCGCCGCCCCAGCCACCCGCGGGAACATAACGACGGCGGCCGGTATTGGAGTAAGATGCTTGGACCGATATACTGTGATTTGATGTCAACTCATTCCCTGTGGCTTGAGGAGGTTCAAAATTGGCAGGAAAACCTGTTGTAATCAAATTTTTTGCGCCAGTTATCGACGTTACCATCAACGCCCTGATGAGCGCCGTGGATCAAAAAATGAAGTGTGGAAAGTCCGATTTTATCATACTGATCTCATCCCCTGGAGGATCCGTTTTCCACGGCCTCAGCGCATATAATTACTTAAAGGGATTACCGGCCACAATCACCACGCATAATTTCGGTAGTGTCGATTCGATAGGCGTGGTCCTTTATTGCGGTGGATCGCGGAGATTCGCCGTTCCGCAGTCCCGATTCCTGCTCCATGGGGTCAGCTGCAACTTCCCGGCAAAAGTGAGCCTCGAGGAGAAGCAGCTGGAGGAAAGACTTAAGGGCCTACAAATCGACATTAAGAATATCGCCAAAGTGATAGCGGCAAACAGCGGGAAAGATGCCGAGGAAGTGGAAAGAGCAATGCTAGATAGAACAACCTTAGACCCAGAGCAAGCAAAGGAATGGGGGCTTGTCCACGAGATCAAGTCTGAGCTTTTCGAGGCGAGCAGTGAGGTAATACCCATACAATTTCAACAGTCGCAGCAGCAGAAGTAGGGACAAAGCGCCTGATTTTACCTTGGAAATGCCTCGCTCCTATTCCTCGTGGCCCGGGATGATGACGCGGCAGGGGGGGAGGGCGCGGAGGAACATCTGGCCGTAGCGGCGGCGGAGGATCCGCGAGTCCAGAACGACGACCATCCCTTTGTCCTCGTGGGTGCGGATGAGGCGCCCGAAACCCTGCTTGAACTTCAGGACCGCCTCGGGCAACTGGTAATCGTAGAACGGGTTGCCGCCCGAGGCCCGGATGGTTTCGATGCGCGCGGCCACGAGGGGCCGGTCGGGGACGGCGAACGGCAGGCGCGTGATGATGACGTTCGAGAGGCTTTCGCCGCGCACGTCCACACCTTGCCAGAACGTGTCGGTGCCGAAGAGGACCGAGTGGGTGTCGCGGCGGAACTCGTCGAGCATTTTTCCGCGCGGCAGGCCGCCGCCCTGGACCATCAGTCGCCAGCCGCGCTTCTCCAGGTGGCCGCGCAGGGCGTCGGCGGCGCGCGTGAGCATCCGGTAGGACGTGAAGAGGACGAAGGCGCGGCCTTCGGAGAGGTCGAGGTACTTTTCGATGGCGGGGGCGACGGCGTCGAAGTAGTCGGCCTCGGTCGGTTCGGGCAGGTCGGCCTCCACGTAGAGGCGGACGCGGTTTTCGTAGTCGAAGGGCGAGCCGACGCAGAGCGTGTCGGTGCGCTCCAGGCCGAGGCGCTCGCGGACGTAGGTAAACTCATCGTTCGGTGCGACCGAGAGGGTCGCGCTCGTCAGGACCGCGCTCGGCACTTCCTGCCAAAGAAGCAGATCGAGTATCCCGCCGACGTGGACGGGCGAGGCACGCAGAGTGAGGCGCGGGCGGCGCCCCGATGTCCATCGGGGCAGCTCGCCCCAGCGAGTCGCCTGCGGAGACCGGCGCTTCCCGAAGGGACCTGTGGTCGGCGGAGCGCCCGGCTCCGGATTCACCTCGCCCTCGGCGGACTCGAAAAGCGGTTTCGTTCCCCCAGGGGGCTCAGCGGGTTTACCGCGCGGCGGGCCTGAAACCTCGACCCAATAGACGGCGTCGGAGCCCCGGCCTTCGCCGCCGTAGGTCTGACTGATGAAGGATTCGACGGCGCCGGTGAGGCGGCGGGCGCGGTCGGCGTAGGAGGCGAGTTCGTCGACGTCGCCTTCGTCGCGGGTCCGTTTGGCGAGATGTCCGATCTCGCGGGCGAGTTTCCTGAGGGCCGGCGAGAGCGGGTCGGCGACGATGTTCGGCCGGGTGATGCGGCCGTTCTCACCGCCTTCCGACTGGAGCCACGCGAGGAGGCTTTTGAAGAAAGCGTCGGCGGCGCGGGCGGCGTCGTCGCAGGCGCGCCTGGCGGCATCCGTTTCCTGGGGCATGGTCGCCAGGAGGCCGCGCTTGCGCTTCGGCTGCCAGAGGGAGCCCAGGAGAAAATTGACCTGGCTCGAGGTGACGGTGATGCCGAGTTGGTCGCAGGCGACGGTTTCGAGGTTGTGGGCCTCGTCGAAAACGAGGCAATCGAAGGCGGGGAGGATTCCATTCGAGCCGCTCGCCCGGATTGCCAGGTCCGAGAAGAAAAGGGCGTGGTTGACGACGAGCAGCCCGGCGCGGTGGATGCGGCGGCGGGCGCGCTGATAGAAGCACTTGCGGTGGTGTGGGCACTTTCGTCCGCGGCAGTTGCCGCGCTCGCTTGAGACGCGGGCCCAGACGCGCATGTTGGGCTGGGGCGAGAGGTCCGACAGGCTGCCATCGCGGGTGCTGTAGGCCCATCCTACGATGCGATTGAGTTCTCGGTGTTCGGCCCGGGTCGAGAAGAGGCGTGCGGCCAGGGCGCTTGCGCGTTCGAGGCGGCGGATGCAGAGGTAGTTGGCCCGCCCCTTGACGAGGACGGCCTCGACGTCCACCCCGAGGGCTTGCTTCAGCAGCGGGATATCCTTTTCGGTGAGTTGTTCCTGGAGGCTGATGGTGTAGGTGGAGATGACGACGCGGCGTTTTTCGCGTGCGGCCCCTTCGACGGGCCCGGGGCAGGCCTGATGGATGGCAGGGACGAGGTAGGCGAACGATTTGCCGACGCCGGTTCCGGCCTCGACGATCAGGTGGTGGCCGTCGGCGAAGGCGCGACGGACGGCCTCGGCCATCGCCATCTGCTCGCCCCGGTGCTCGTAGCCGGGCAGCGCCCGGGCGACCAGACCGTCCGGGCCGAGGGTTTCTTGCACAACGTCGGCCATGCGCGTCTGTCTCCAAGGCGGACCGTACGGTCGCTACGTCAGGCTCTCGACGGCCGTGAGTGCCTCGGCCGACGCCCATCGCACGCACGGCACACACTTCTCGGCTTTGACGTTCTCGCGCCGGAACCGTTCGATCGCGCCCGGCTCGGACCAGTCGAAACCGATGATGGATCGGCAGGCCGCCGCGCCAAACCGCTCGGCGAACCGGGCCACCAGGTCCCCGGCCAGCCGGTTGGCTTCATCCTTCTTCGCCCGCACGGAGCCGGAGACCCTCCGGTCCGCCGCCAGGCCGATGGCCATCGCAGCGCCCGTCAGCGCGCCGCAGATGTGGCCCGTGTGACCGACGCCACCTCCCAGCGCCAGCGCGATGCCCGGCACGCACGCGGGGCAGGAAAGCCCCGCCCTCTCGGCCACGGCCCTGAGGACCGACATGGCACAGTTGTGCCCTTCGTCAAAGTATCCCTCGGCCAGGTCGGCGACGGCCGCCTCCGTCTCGGCCACGGTCGGCCCTCCCTCTACGGACTCGGTGCGATGGTTCCCTCGGTCGGGCTCGACGGCGCACCGAGCGTCCGCTTCGGGATGCGTCCGGCCAGGTAGGCCAACCGCCCAGCCTCGATGGCGCGGCGCATCGCGCGAGCCATCTTGACGGGGTCCTTGGCCTTGGCGACGCCGGTGTTCAACAGAACGCCGTCGGCCCCGAGTTCCATCGCGACGGCGGTGTCGCTGGCGGTTCCGACGCCGGCGTCCACGATGATGGGGACTTGGGCCCGCTCGATGATGAGGCGGATGTTGGCCGGGTTGAGGATGCCCTGGCCCGAGCCGATGGGGCTTCCGAGGGGCATGACGCTCGTCGCGCCGGCCTCTTCGAGGCGCTTCGCAAGGACCGGGTCGTCGTTGGTGTAGGCCAGGACCATAAAGCCCTCCTTGACAAGGATTTCCTGGGCCTTGAGCGTTTCGACCGGGTCGGGCAGGAGCGTCTCGGGGTCGGCGAGAACCTCGAGTTTGATCCACTCGACGCCGAGCGCTTCGCGCGAGAGGCGGGCCGCTCGGACGGCGTCCTCGGCATTGAAGCAGCCCGCCGTGTTCGGCAGAATCGTGTATCTCTTGGGGTCGATGTAGTCGAGCAGGCTCTCTTTGGACTTGTCGGAGAGGTTGACGCGGCGGACGGCCACGGTGACGACCTGGCAACCGGAGGCTTCGAGGGCTTCGGCCATCAGGGGAAACGTCTCATACTTGCCGGTGCCGACAATAAGGCGGCTGGTGAACTCGTATGGGCCGAGTTTCAGGGTATCGTTTTCGAGCATGCTGGACTTTCTTCGCCTTACCCCCCGCCCACTAACGTCACGATTTCGACGGCGTCGCCTTCGGCCAGGGCGCGGGCGCCATGCCGGGAGCGCGGGACGAGTTCGCGATTGACCTCGACGGCAATCCGCCGACGCTGGACCTCGAGCAAGTCGAGCAAGCGCTCGACGGTCGCGCCGTCGGGGACGTCTTGCGGTTCACCGTTAACGCTTATTTGCATGCCTTTTGCTCCTTTTCGGCCTTTTCCAGCCCGTGGATTATAAGCCTGCGGCCTCGGTCAATCAAGGCGCGGTCATCAGGTTTGCCGCCGCAAGAAATTTTATCGCCGCGCCAACTTTTGTGTTGACATCGGCGCCCGGATGGAATAAAGGAAGGTGCCCATCTGCTTGCCTGCCCTCCGGATCGCGTTCCCCGCTTGCTGACTCGCCACGTTCCTGGCTGCCCGGTGCCTCGACTGCGCCCAAAGAAGGAGGTCCGACATGTATCGTCACATTCTGAGGTTGTTGCGGGAGTTCGTCGGGGACAAGGCCGAGATGGTGTTGGTTGTCGGGCTCTCGGTTCTGGCGGCGGTGGTGTTGCTGCTTTTGTCGCGGTCGTGGCGGCGCGGGGTCAAAGAGGCGCTGGCGCGCGGCGGCTGGCGGGCGGTTGTGCTCGGTCTGGTGAACGGCCTGCTGAACCTGCTGGTTGGGGCGAGCCTGATTGCGGCTCTTGGCGGGGCGCTGCTCGTGCAGTCGGGTCTTTTTCGGGAGCATCACGGGCAGGTGACGCAGCGCAACTACGGCGCCGTCCGGACCAACTGGGGCCCGCCCCACGAGCAGCGTGAACTTTCGGTCGCGCACTACATCACGGAGGAAGAGACGGTTCTCGTGTTTCCGGACGGAAGGCGGATTGTCGAGAAGGAAGGTGAGATCGAAAGCCTGCCGACGGGTGAGAAGGCCCCGACCCGCATCAAGCGCAAGGTCCGCAAGCGGGTGCCGCAGAACTCGGTCGTCCGCGGCAAGGTGAGCATCGACGTGTGGATGGACTACCGACCGAAGGGGTCGGCGTATTACACCTGTTATAAGGATGAATGGACGTTCGACTACACGGTCCGGAACCGGAGCGACGAGACGACCGAGGCGGAGTTTACCTTCCCCATGCCCGCCAAGCAGGGCGTGTTCCGCGATTTTACCATCCGGGTGAACGGCCGGGACTGGGCGGAGCACCTCATGCGAAGCGACACCTCCCAGACGTGGAAGATGACCATGGCGCCGGGGCAGGAAACCCGAGTCCAGGTCCACTTCACGTCGCGCGGGATAGACCATATTCGTTACACACTGGCGTACATGTCGCGGCGGGACGATTATCAGGTCACGATGCGCCTCTTTCCGGACCCGAAACGCGGCAAGCAGCGCCTTGTGTGGGTGGAAGACATGGCGGTGCCCATCGGGTGCATGACGCCGCTGGTGCGGGAGGACTCGCCCACCGACGGCGAACCCATGGTTCTGAGATGGGACTTTAACTCCCTCGTCACCACGTTCGGCATGGGTGTGATTCTCCCGAAGATCACGCAGCCGGGCTACTATGTGACGCGGTTGCTGCACGAGGCGCCGCTGGGATTGTTCCTTCTGGCGGCCTCGTTGGTGGTCACATGGATGCTGCTCGGGAGGAAGGCGGACCTTTTCAGCCTCGGCGTCCTATCGGTGGGTTACTACCTGTTCTACACCCTGCTGGCCTATCTTTCGGACCATCTGGCGTCGTTTGCGGGCTGCTTCGCACTGGCGGCGGGGGCGACGCTCCTTCTGGCGGCGCTGTATCTCTGGCTCGGGTGGGGCCGCACGTTTGCAGCCAGCCAGACGGTGGCGCTCATGGTGGCGTTCGCGGTCTATTACCCCCTTGCGGTCGTCCTGGACGATTACACGGGCCTGATGACCCAGATCCTGTACTGGTCGCTGGCGGTGTATGTAGCGATGCTTGCGGTGGCAAGGCTCTGGCACGGGAGGCGGGCGGTGGAGGCGTAGGCAGGGCTGGGCGAAGCGTTGCACAGGGCCAGGGGTCTTCGAGGCAAGGCTCCCGGCCCTTTTTTTATTCGACCTGCCAGGCGCTTGCAGATTCTGCGGATTGCAGGTAAAGTGCGGCCATTCGTTCTCGGTCCCCCAGCCGGATAAGGAACGCACCATGGCACGAAGCCGCAGACCGCGCGCCGACCTTTCCAAGTTGCCGGACTGGATCCGCCGGAGGAAGTGCCCCCGCAAGGCGCAATATCTTTCCGGCAGGCGCATCCTGCCGAAGGGCATCACGGGGAAGGAAAAACTCGGCGACCTGATGGAAGAGACGTTCCTCGCGTATAATGCGGCGCGGCTGCGCGAGGGGTGCGAACTGTTCACGCGGAAGATGCTCGAGCCGGACGTGACGGTCGGCATGAGTCTGGCCGGGGCGCTGACGCCGGCCGGGCTGGGGTGCTCGTGTATCGTCCCGCTCATCAAGGCGGGGTTCGTGGACTGGATCGTTTCGACCGGCGCGAACCTTTACCACGACCTGCACTTTGCATTCAACTGCCCGCCGCACGTCGGCAGCCACCTGGTGGACGATGCGGACCTGCGGAAAAACAACGTGGTCCGCATCTACGACGTTCTCCTGGATTACGTCGATTGCCTGATAGCGACCGATGAGGTCTTGAAGGAAATCTTCGTCCAGCCGGAGTTCCAGAAGGAAATGGGCACGGGCGAATTCCATTATCTGCTGGGCAAGTATGCCGCCGAATGGGAGAAGAAGACGGGGCTGGAGGGCGTTTCGGTGCTGGCGGCGGCTTATCGGGCCAAGGTCCCGGTTTACACATCCAGCCCCGGCGACTCGGCCATCGGGATGGGCATGGCGGGTCTCGCCCTGCGGGGGAACAAACTTCGCATCAATCCGTCCATTGACGTGAACGAGACGACGGCCATCGTTCTGGCGGCCACGCGGTCGGGCGGCAAGAGCGCTGTCGTCCTGATGGGCGGCGGCAGCCCGAAGAACTTCATGCTCCAGACCGAGCCGCAAATCCAGGAAGTGCTCCACATCAAGGAGGCCGGCCACGACTACTTCTTCCAGGTGACCGACGCGCGGCCGGACACGGGCGGCCTCTCGGGCGCCACGCCGCACGAGGCCGTCAGTTGGGGCAAGGTGGACCCGAACCGCCTGCCCGATGCCGTCGTCTGCTACACCGACGCGACCATCGCCCTACCCATCCTCACGCACTATGCCCTGGCGAGACACAAGCGGCGGAAACCGAAGCGCCTGTACAAGCGGCGTCCGGCCCTGATGGAGACCCTGGCGCGGGAATACTTCGCCCACAACAAGTGATGGGGGGTTGCGAGGGAGGCCGGCAGGGGGTATATTCCTGCCTCTAAGTGCCGTTTTCCGGCCCCGTTTTGAAAGGCCAGGCCGACCCCGGCGAGCCGATAGGGGGACTGAATGGCCCTAAGGCTTCTGCCGAAGGTGGAGTGACTTGATGCGACGATACGGGTGGCTCCTGATGATGGCTGCTGCGATGCCTGCCTTGTGCGGGGCGGCCGGGTGCGGGCCCAACAGAAACTACACCGCGTCGGAACGCTACGAGCGCGGCTTGGTCGTCTGCCTGAGCGGGGCCGGCGGGATGATGGGTGAAGTGGACCGCGTCCGCGAGGGCCTCGCGCGCGGCGGAGTGGACCATGCGATTGAGGTGTTCCGGTGGTCGCGCGGCAGAGTGTTCGGCGACCAGATGGACGTGGCGGAGAACCGCCGGAAGGCCGCTCAACTCGCCCGCCGCATCGAATCCTATCAGCGTCTGCATCCCGGGCGGCCGGTTCATCTGATCGGCGTCTCGGCCGGAACGGGGCTGGTCGTCTGGGCGCTCGAAGACTTGAGGCCGGGCGCCCGGGCGACCGGCGCCGTCCTCATCTCCTCGAGTCTGGACGCCTGGTACGACCTGACGCGGGCGATGGAGAAGGTTCGGGGGAGGATTTACAGTTTCCACAGCATGGCCGATACGGTGCTCGTCCTCGGCGTGACGTGGACGGGCACGGTGGACCGCAATGGGGGCATCAGCGGGGGTCTGGCGGGTTTCAGCCCCCCCGGAGACGCCTCGGCCCACACCCGGGCCCTCTATGAGGACAAACTCGTCCAGTTCGGATGGCATCCGGGCGAGGTGCTGCTCGGCCACCTCGGGGACCACCTCGGCGCCACCAACCCCACGTTCGTCAAGGAGCGGATCGCGCCGCTCGTGCTCGGGGAATATGACGAGAAGAAACGCGCCGAAGCCGAGAAGGAAAAACAGAAGGCCGCGCCGACCGAGAAGAACGCGCCGCCCGGGGCCGCGGAGTCCTGGAAGGAATCGCCATGAGCCCGCAGGGGACGCAGTACCGCAGCCCGGTCATGGCGCTGGTGCTAGGCTGGGTGATTCCCGGCGCCGGCCACGCCTATGCGGGGCGGTGGGGGAAGGCGGTCCTGTTTGCCGTGTTAATCATCGGCCTCCTGGTCGCCGGTTTTGCGCTGGGCGGGGGGACCAACATTCAGCCGAATGAGTGGTGGTTCGGCGCCCAACTGGGGGCGGGCGGACCCCTGCTGGCCCTGACGCCTATCTCCCAGTACCTGATGGTCCACGGCGAGCCGGATTACGCCGACCCGGTCCGCGAAATGGGAACTTTATACACGGCCATCGCGGGGCTACTGAACCTGCTCGTGATGATGGACGCCTATGTGAAACTGGCGTATCCGTCCATCGAAGGCCCGGGCAAGGGGCGCGATGCGAGCCGGGCGATCCCCGAACGGGCGCGGGAGGGCGCGTGATGTGGGAGGCGGTCGGCCACTTCTTCACGTCGCTCTTTAGTCCCGAGAACCCTCTGTGGCTTTACTGTCCGCTCTGCGCCGTCGTCGCGGTTGTGTATAAGGCGACGAAATTCGACGAGCCGAAACAGATTGCCCTGGCGGCCCTCCACTTCTTCATCTCGGTCACGCTCGGCGTGCTCGTCCTGGGTTTCATCCTCTACGCGGTTTCAAAAGTCCTGTAAGGGTGTTGAATAACCTCGCGTCGCAGCAAAACTCCGTTCGACTTTCGCACTTTTTCGGGGCGACTTCCGACCTGTGCCTGCCACGGCGGCGTGGGCCGATGGGAGCGTGCTCGGACGAGACGCTGGTCGGCCACGCCCGTCAGGACGCGGCATCTCAAAAGGCAAGAGGGCTGCTGTAGCCTTTTGTGTCATTTCGAGCGAGTCCCGACGTGCCGGGACGAGTCGAGAAATCTCGCTGTGCAGGGATTGCGGTTTCGCCTGCGGGCGGGTGCCACTGGCAGTTTACCCGCCGGTGTATGGGCGGGCTTGTCCGCCAGTGTCACCTGGTCCGTGCCGAGCCACACGTTGGAGGAAGTGCCTGCATCATCCGCCCTATACACCCACACGAGAAGTGGGACGCTGAAACTGGTGTGACGGGCAGATTGTTCCGCATCTAGACATTAGCCGCGCGGTTCACTGCGTCGTCTCAACCCCTTGGCTCGAGACTCCTTCTTCTATCAGCCTATGTATGTACTCCTCAGCTCCGCTGTCACGCCCGGTGTTCTGCCAGAGCGCAAGAATGGTTTTCGCAATCTCACGCTTTCGCTCTGGGGCGAGGTCATGAAGCGTACAGATCATGTTCATCTGGTTGGCCTGGTACAAGGCGCCGTGGAAAACGTAGTGCGGGGAATAGTGAACTCCCGGAGAGAAGGTGTTAACACGATGCCACGGTTTGATGTCGGCGACGTCAACAAGTTCCCCTTGGAGGGCCGCGGACAACGGCGTGTCCTTGGTCTCTTCTGATATCTTCACAAACCATAGGCATCGGGAGTAGCGGGCCTGTCCAGTCTTGATGTTAATGTCTTGATGCTGGCAGTTGATGGCCGACCATGGGACAAATACGGGCACAATGAGAGGTGCCAAGAGCAGGCCTGCCGCGACGACACCGATCATAACCCATGGTTTCTTCATTCGTGTCTCGAACGGCAAGCTCAGGGGCTGGCGCTTTCGCCGGTCTCCTACAGCGATTGATTAGATCCCTCCTCTATTGACTGCCGGACTCCCCTTCAGGATACTCAATGTTGATGTGAACTGGCGTGTCCGGATCCGGAAATGCAATGACGTCAAAGCCAGCAGAATCAAATATGGTACCGAATGTGACAAACGGCACTTTGCCTTCAGCCTCAAGCAGATCTGCACTGCGCAATTCCTCAATCCAGCCATCTCCGTGGAGAAGATTGGCCCCGGGCTGCGGCCCCTTCTCTACGAAATGAGCAGGGGCATCTGGGGACAGTCCAGATTTGATGAGGCCGCCTATGATCATTTCGTTCGTGTCGTGCACAATGCGAACAAGATCTTTGACCTGCCTCAGTTCCTCCTCGAAATCAGACTTTATCCGGTTCAAGGCGGCCAGAGCTAATTTGGCCGGTCGCGATCTGTTTTCATCGCGCGCGATGTCGCAGTAATGGTTAATCTGGGAATTCAATTCGGCGATGGCTGCCTTCAATATCTTCTGGCGGAATTCCAAACGCATACATTCATTAAGCAAATGCTTATGCCACCCGTGTATGTCGCCGAGGGTCTTCGGCTTTCGCCTAGGGAAGATGAAGTCGGGGTCTTCCTGTTTCATATATATTCTCTGGCGTCTAACGTCTCCCTCCTCAGTTGCGCACCGCCCGCGGGAACAGGCAGACCGCTTTTTCGCGGTTAATTTCCACCCATACGTTCATCTCGGCAACGACGTCGCCCTGCGAATCCACGATCTTTCCAGGAAGCATTGGCATGTCTGGCACCTAACTACTGATTATCTGTTTCCGTATAAGACCCCGTGCCGCCCGGAAGCCAAGACAGCCTGCCGTTGGCCATTCATTGCAATTATAAGGCAACGATTTCCTGATCTCAAGGCAAAACGAGCGGTACGGTGTTTTCCCTGCGAAAGGTTGTTTTCGTCGCGGCGAGGGGAGAAAGGGGCAAGAAAAGCACGGCAAGACCCCCCGGCTCGTTCGCCTGCGGCGGACTGCGCTCGGCGTGACAACGGCGCCGCCCTCACTCCACCAGCACCAACCCGAAGTAATGTTGCGGGTCGCGGCGGGCCCGGACCACATCAATCGTAAACCCGTGTTTCCGCGCCGTGGCAAAAACGTCTATCCCGCACGCCTCCATCGCCGGCCGCGCCTCGTCCGGATGGCGGCAGCCCTCGTCGAACGCGCACGATTCGCATAACGTGCACGGCCCCGCGCCGAGCCCCAGGGCCTTGTAACGGCCCGCCAGAAAGAGTTCCCGTTCCACCTCGGCCGCAATCCGCTTGGCTTCGCCGTCGGGCGCCTCAAAGAGGATCCCCGTCTCGTACCCGTCGAGCATGGCCCGAGTTTCCGCGGGCCCCGGCGCATGCGGCGGGCAGACCAGGCTCGACCCGTACCCGCCGCAGCCGAACCGGCACTTCCACCGGACCCACTCGGCCGTCTCGACCGTGCGAGGCGAGACGACTTTCGCCCCGAGCGCCCCGTGGTCGAGTACCAACCGGACAAGGTCCCGCTTTCGGCCCCCGCGCTTTCGGTTGCCGGACGGTCGCTTTCGCGCCATGGCTTTCCTTTCTCGTAGAGGCCCGCCGGCGGCCGGGCCCGCCGCGCTCCATCATATCCCTCCGCCACCCCTGCGCGCCACGCCTGCCTGCGGGCCGTAGCCGCGCCGCGGCTGCGCGTTTTCCACAGGGCGAAAAAGTTATCCACAATTTCCACACCACAAAACGTGCGTCCAAAAACGACCGAAAAAGGAAAATTACCGACAGGTTCCGACAAAAAACGCGAAAATGGCGCCCGATTTCGCCTTGCCCATCTTGACATTTTGCCCAACGAACCGCTCTGGCGCCCCCGAAAACGGGGGTTGCCCCCTCAAAAGAGGCTGTTTTCGCCCATTCCGAGCCCCGCCCTAAGTTATCCACAAACACCCTGCGCGGCCCACCGGGCGCACCGATTGACAAGCAATCGGTGGCACCCCTGGACGTAGCCACTTTTTTGTCTGCACCCCCTACGCCCCCGACTCGCTACCCCCCTGCACGGACTTCCACAGGGCCGGGTCGAACGCAGCCCTCCGCGACGGACAGCCCTCGCGACGGCACAACTGGCAACTCTGGAACTCGATCTCCGTGGGAAAGCGAATTCCCGACACGCTCTTGATCGGAATCATCAGAAAACTGTCCGTCAGTTCCACGCCGATGAGGTCCTCCACGTCGCCGAAGAGCGAAAACAATCGGCCCTGCTCCTCAATCGGCCACACCGCCACATCCCCCGCCCCCGGGCTCATCGTGGAGGTCCGGCCCAGCCCGAACCTGCGCTCCAGGTGGCCGCCCAGGCGCCTCAGGCTCGCCCCGAGAAGGTCGGCCTTGATGGTGTCCAGCCAATACTGCTGGAGGAAGTCCTCGAGGCCCCGCCCGGCCGCGTCCACTTCTCTCCCGCATGTCGCCACATAGGGAAACACACGGTGCACCCCCTCCAGGTTCGCGCGCAGCGCCCGGCTGGTGAACGTGACGCCGTCCACCGTCACCGTCTCGTCCCCCCGCGCCTCCACATAGGACTCCTTGTAAACGGCCTTCGGCCGGGCAACCTCCAGGGCCGCATCGAGCAGCGCTCCGAACGCCCGGGCGTCGTCGCTCCCCGGCAGGATATGCAGCCGCTCGAGAAGCGTCTGCCTGTCCAGGTCGAGCGGGACGTCTCGAAGAACTTCCGGTTTCACGGCTCCATCCTAAAAGTGTATTCCCCGATTTTCGCCCAAGGCCGCGCGGCCTCACGGCCACCAGTATAAAGAACCCCGAAACCGCTGCAATCCACTCCCCGACCGGAACCCGCGACATGCTCACGGCTGGGCTGGGGAGTCTCTGGCTGCTACGTCGGCGACACACTGGTTTCGCTTGATCCTTCTGAAAGGCGGCCGGTCTCTACCTCCCCGAGGCAGTCCTTGGAGGCGCACGACGCGCTCCCACGCTAAGCGATGACGCGGGAGGGTTTTTACCCACCGAAGGGGTGGTCCGTATTCGGCTAGGCGACCCTTTTGCGGGCCGCAAGGAGCAGGCCGGCAAGGCCCGCGGTGAGGAGGGAGAAGGTGACGGGTTCGGGCACGTGCACGATCTGGAAACCGTTAATCGTCGCCTCGACACCCTGTGAGACGGCATTGAGCGTGAAGGCGGGAGCGGTCAGCCCCTTGAAGCGGACGTAATTGCCGGAGGTGGCGCCGGCGGCATCGCTGCCGACGGCTTCCAGGAACGATGCCGAGGTGCTGTCGCCGTCGCCGCCGAAGTCGCCCCCTGTATCGCGCCCCCAGATGGTCTGGTCGCCGATGGTGAAACGGAAGGCGGCACTCTCGTTCCGATCGAAGTACACAATCACATCATAGTGCCCACTTGTGAACCAGATCCCGAGCGCCGAGACGGTCACCCACAAAGGCTCGTCATCCTGGAGACCGGGATCCTGGATGAGGCCGCGCATCATGCACTCGTTGCCTGCCGCGTCGGTGATGCCGCCGTTGTACCAGGCCTCTCCTTTCCATTCTGCGGAGACGCCGGTCGCGAGGCCGTCGGCATCGCATAGGTTAGAAAAGGACCCGCACCCGCTTGTGGCATTGTTCCAGTGGGCCTGGGTGTAAGGGGCAACGCCGGCGGACTCGCCGGGCCCCATGGCAGGCGTATCCTTGCCGACGAAGTTGATGCCGATCGCGGCAGCGCAGGCTTGCCCTGCCGGCAGACAGATAGCGCCTGCGCCAAGCGAGACGACAACCAGAGCGGCCAAGACATGGCGCGCCAGGCGCACTGACTCCCCCTTCGCTGGACGTGGTGCATCTTCCTGCGCAATTCGGACGCTGTGGACCCCGGGTGTCTGGAAACAATCCCTACGTCGCGTGATTATACCTCAGATTCCGGTCAAAGGCAAATGGATTTCTCCCGTGCCGCGAAGGGGCAAGCGGCTTGATGCACGCCCGCGGGTCGGCTATAGTGCCCGCCTCGGGCGGGCTTTCGGCCTCTCCGGCTCTCCGGCTCTCCGGTTCACAGGGGCCGAGCGGTTAGCACAACTCCAGACTCTCTGGCGGCCCAAGGCGAACGCTTCTCGGAACGCCGCCTTGGCGATGCCACCGGAGGACGGTGTCGGGCTGGGCGATGAGGAGGGCGGAGCATGCCCATCGGTGGCCTTTCTGACTCTGAAAGAGCCAGGATTCTACCGCTCGTAAGGCAGGCCTTGCAAGAAATGTAAGTCCTTGTAGATAGAGTGGACGGGATTTTCGGGAGGCACAGGCGCCGGCGGCTTCAGGAGGAGCGGAACGCCGGCCGCGCCATGACCTGAAAAAAGTCCGATTTCCGGGCGATTGGCTGAAGCGGATGCCGCGCGGCAGCCGATACCGATAGTGCGAGAGTGTGTCCATGCTTCAGCCTGTACCCCGCCCGGCATGATGCGCCGGACTTGGCGCGCCCGCTGGATGCCCACCGCCCGCCGTTGGAGTCTGGATGCGCCTCACGCCACACAGTGGAAAGGAAAGTCTCATGCGGCTCAAGGGAACGATCGGTGCGCTGGTGACGGTCCTCGGCCTCGGCCTGTGGTCGGCGGCCGGGGCGGACGAGGCCGAGGTCCTCAAGACCTATGCCCGCGGCGACTACGAGGCCGTCGTCCGGATGCTCGAGGGGCCCTACAAGGAGGGCCAGGCCAAGATCCAGGAGCGCCTGATCCTGGCCCGCGCCCTGCTCCACCTCGAGCGCAGGGACGAGGCCCTGAAGGTCCTGCGGTCGGTCCTCGACAGCGACCGCGAGAACCCCGAGGCCAACGCCCTGACCGGCCGCACCCTCCACGAGTCCGGCAAGGACAAGGAGGCCCTCCCCTACCTGAAGGACGCCCACCGTCTCAAGCAGGATGCCGTCACGGCGAGCACCCTCGGCAAGTGCTACTACGCCCTCGGGGACCTCCCGAAGGCCAAGGCCTTGCTTGAGAAGGCCCTGGCCGAGGACATCCGCGACCCGTCCAACGCCCTGCTCCTGGGCAAGATCTGCCTGGCCACCGGGTTCGGGGCGCTGGCCGAGAGGTACCTCCTCCAGGCCGAGGAGGCCGGCCTGGACTCGGCCGAACTTCACCTCCTGCTGGGCCGGGCGTACCTCGCCCAGCACAAGGAGGTCGGACCGATCCTGACCCTCAGGATTCCCGGCGGCGCAGGGCCCGGCCAGGTCGTCCATGGCCACGTGGTCCTGGGGCCCGCAGAGGGCGCCCCGGACCGATACAGGGTCTGCACGCGATTCTCCGCCCTCTACGAGGGCTACTGGTTGCTCAAGCGCGAACCCCAAAGCGCCGACGCCCTCTACATGCTGGCCGCGGGATGGCTGGCCGCAGCCGACGTTGACGAGGCGTCCGACCACGTCCGACGGCTGGAGGCTGTCGAGCCCCGCAGCCCGCGCGTCCTCGAGCTGGAACTCCGCATACTGATTGCCAAGGCAGCCTTCGACGGTCTGGAGAGCGTTCTGACGGCGGCGCGGTCCGAGAACCGGGTGAGCGCTCGCGCGGCAGCGGAATACTATTACCAGGCGGCTCTCGTCTGCCGCGCCCAGGGCAACCGGCCCGAGGCCGTCCGCCTGCTCAAGAAGGCCGAGGAGCTCCACCCGACCTCCTCGAAGGTGCTGCGGTCCCTGGCGGACCTCAGCCTCGCCACCGGCCGGCCCAAGGAGGCCCGGGGCTATTACGCCCGCATGGTCGAACTGTTCCCCGACGCGCCCGACATTGACGAACTCAGGAACGCCCTGAAGGTCCTCCAGGAGAAGCGAGGGGCCGAGAGAGGAGCCGAGCAATGAGACCACTCGCGCAGACGGCGCGGATTGCGGCCCTGGTGGCCCTGGCCCTGGCGGTCGCCGGCGCGGGCGCCCAGACCGTCGAACAACTCGAAAAGCAGGTGCGCGACGACCCCACCTCCATCCAGTCCAGGGAGGCCCTCGCCGAGGCCTACCTCAGGCAGTGCGAACTTGAGAAGTCCCTGGCCACGTGGCGGTGGATCCTCGAACAGGTCCCCGACCACCCGCGGGCCAGGCTCGTCGTCGAGCGGCTCACCCTCCAGAAACTCGACCTCGACAGCCACCTGGACGTCCTGGAGAAACTCATCCGCCAGGGCATCGCCGAGGGCACCGCCCAGATGCTCGACGCCGCGACCCGGCGCGCCGCCACCGACGACCAGAAGGCGCAGCTGCTGGCGCTGCGTGGCGGGCTGGCGGCGCTCGAGGGCGACGAGGCCGCCGCCCGCGCCGCCTATGAGGCGGCCATGAAACTGTACCCGGATACCGGCGGCGCGGCCCGCGCGGCCGTGGCGCTGGCGAGGCTCCAGGCGGCGCGCGGCTGGCGCGACGAGGCCCGGCGGCTGCTGCGCGGCGTCATCGACAATAGGAAACTCCAGGACCGGGCCGCCCGCGAGGAGGCCGTCCTGGAACTCGCGTCCTTGGATGTGGCCGGCGCGACGCGGACCGAAGCCGCCGAGGCGATGAAGGGCGTGGCGGCAAAACTCGCGGTGCCCGAGGTCAAGCGCGAGGCCTTCGCGCGGCTGAAAGGGCTCCTGGTGGCGCCCTCCGAAAAGTGGGTGCCGGAGGCGGTGGACGCGGCCGAGGCGATCCTGCGGACCGACCCGCCCTTCGAGGCGGCGATGGCCGAACTGCGGGAACTTGCGGCGGCGGTCGCCCAGGGCCAGGACGCGCCGACGCTCGACCGCGTCCTCCAGGCCCTCGGCGCCTTGAAGTTTTCCGACGCGGCGCTTGCGCGCGAGGCCCAGTTCCTCCGCGCCGAAACCCTCCTCGCCCGTGCCACCATCGAGGAGGATGCCAAGGCGATGGCGGGGCGTGTGGGCGCGGCCCAGAAGGCGATCGGCGAACTGGTTGCGGCAGAGGCTGCCGTCGCCGACCGCCGCCGCCTCGACTCGCTGCGCGGCCGGGCGCACCTCGTCGAGGCCCAGAAACTCCTGGCCCTCGAGGGGCCGACCCAGGCGCTGCCGGTCCTCCTGGAGGCCAAGGCCTGCTATCTTGAGATGCTCCGCGACGACCCGAAGGAGGCGCTTGCGCGACTCGGGGGCATCGCGACGCTCCTCGAGCAGGTCCAGGAATGGGAAATGGCCGCGTCGCTCAACCGCGAGATCACCGTGCGGTTCCCCCACCGGCCGGAGGGGCGGGACGCGCTCCTGCGCGTGGCGCGGCTCTATGAGGAGCGTCTCGACGCCCCGATGGACGCCCTCCAGGTCTACGCCGAATACGCGGCCCGCTACCCAGCGGAACTGCCCTACCGGCAGCGCAAGGTGGGCGCGCGGCTCCAGCGGCTCGGCTATGCGAACGTCCTGGACTTCCAGAAGCGCAACCGCCTGAAGCCGGACGGCCTGTTCGGCCCGAAGACCCGGTCCAAACTCGAGGAGGTCGAGAAGGCGTTCAGCGAGATCCGCCTCCGCGACGTCAAGGAGGAGGTCCTCAAGGGCGAGTTCGTCCACCCGAAGATGTTCGCCATCGCCCGCCGCCTCGAGGACGCCGGACGCCATCACGACGCCATCGTCGCCTACCGGCTGTTCCTGAACCTCTTCCCGACGAAGAAGGACGCCGACGACGCGCTGCTGCGCATCGCGCGGCTGTTTGGGGACAACCTCCTCTTCGACGAGGCGCTCGGCGCCTACGCCTCGCTCATGGAGGACTACCCCGACGGCGACAAGACCAGCCTGGCCTACGTCGAGGCGGCGGCCTGCAACGAGAACCTCGGCCGCTGGGACAAGGCCAGGGAACTCTATGAACTCTACGCCAAGAAGTTCCCCCATTACAAGCACGTCGGCCTCGCCAAGGACCGCCTCGCCCTCCTCGACGAGATCCAGCAGTACGCCGACTTCATCGCCGACAACCCCGAGAACCCGAAGGTCGCCGAGGCCCAGTACCAGATCGCCACCATCTTCTACAAGCAGTTCAAGAACTACGCCAAGGCGGCCGTCGAGTTCGAGAAGGTGGCCGAGAACTACCCGAGACACGTCCGGGCGGCCGACGCCCTGTTTACCGGCGGCACGGCCCAACTCCACGCCGAAAACTTCCCGGCCGCGCGGACCCTTTACGAGCGGCTCGTCAAGAGTTACCCCGACAACCGCCTCGCGGACGACGCCCAGTACTGGATCGGCCACACCTACGAGTACAGCGCCCGGGCGGTCGGGAAACTGGACGAGAGGCGGATCGTCCTGAAGCGCCGAAGCCTCCGGGAACGCGAGCGCCTGGTCGCCGACCTGGACCTTCGGCGCCTCTACTCGCCGGCCGCACAGCCCGGCCACGAGGTCAGCGAGGAGGTCTGGGGCGGCGACACGCTCGGCGTCCTTACGAGCGGGTCGAACCGCGACCGCGTCAACGCCGACCTGTTCCGGGCGATCCGCGCTTACCGCAAGGTCGTCGAGAACTTCAAGATGGGCGACATGGCCGGCGAGGCCCTCCTTCGGATCGGAACGATCTACACCAAGTACCTGAAGGACCCCGAGAAGGGCATCGAGGCGTATCAGGAACTCCTGGCCCACTACCCGGCGAGCGAGCAGGCCGTCGACGCCCTCTTCGAGGTCGGCGGATACTACCTCAAGAACAAGAAGTACGACGAGGCCGTCAAGGCCTACCAGCAGTTCACATACAACTACCCGCAGAACCCGCGGGTCGAGGACGCCATGCTGGCCATCGCCCGGTGCTGGGCCGAGCAGAAGGCCTGGGACAAGGCCCTGGACGCGTACCGGAGTTACCTGAGCAAGTTCCCGGACGGCAAGCAGGCCGAGTTCGCGAAGGCCCAGATCGCGTGGATCCGGATGTACCACTTCTGAGGGGGCCGCAGGGCGGACCGACATTGGCGTCCAAGCGACATCCCGGCCGAAGAAAGGTCGCCCTGGCCCTCGCGGGGCTGGCGGTCCTTGCCGCCGGCGCGGGCGGCTGGCCCCTGGCACGGTGGGTCAATGAGCGGCGCATCGAGGCCCGGATCGACGCCTACTCGGACCTGATCTGGCGGGAGGCCGAGGCCAGCGCCCTGCCGCCGGACCTCGTGCAGGCGGTCATCCGGGCCGAGAGCCGCGGCCTCGCGGGCGCCGTCTCGTCTGCCGGCGCCAAGGGCCTGATGCAGATCACGCCCCCGGCCGAACGCGAGGCCCGCGACCTCCTGGGCCTCTCGGAGGGCGACCTCTTCGACCCCGAGTACAACATCCGCATCGGCACGGTCTATCTCCGGCGGCTCGTCGAGCGGTTCGGCGGCGACCTCCACCTCACCCTGGCCGCCTATCACTGGGGGCCGACCCGCGTCCAGACGCTTCGCGACGAGCACCCGGGGCTCTCGGGGCAGGAACTCGTCGAGCGGCACGGCCCGCGTGCAACCGCGCGCTACTGCCGCGAGGTACTCGGGGGGCGGGCGCTGGTCCTTCCGAGCCTCTGAGCGGCGCTCTGAAAGTGGAGCCTTACCTTCTCAAGGACACACTGGTATATGCGCCCTCAGAAGCCGCCCCTGCAGAGACGTATGCCCGAATCTCAAGATCAATAGCGGGCGGCAACACTGCGGGAAGTACGCCACAGGCGCAATGGTGTCCGACAAGCAGATGCGGAGGGTCGCTGATGCCTGAGACTGGCGGTGTGGTGGCTGGCTGTGAAGGGCTGTCCCTAGCGAAAACCTCTTCCGGGCACTAATGGGAACTTCTACTTTCCGCACGACGACCTACCCCCTTACACCCCGGAGCATGATGCCGCCAAGTCCGAGTCACACGCAATTCATCACGCTGCGGTCCCGTGCGGCGCGTGAAGAGATGAACGCCTTGACGGCCGGCCGACATGACCCCTGCTCTCGCTCCGGGCCGGCCTATTTCGACGGAAAGTACCCGATCCGTTCCGCAATGGACACCGCCCCATAAGGATCGCTCCCACCGGACCCCAGATACCAGTAGGCGACGCAGGCGTAAAGGGTCGGCCTATTGTTCGGGAAGTACTTTTCGATGCATCCTTCGAACGATTGCTGAAACGGCACGTTATCCGCAACGTGCCAGCGGTTGTTGGAAACGTGCCCGCGGTT
>DATLBA010000005.1:0-33863 GCA_035527275.1 Phycisphaerae bacterium | reverse complement strand
GTTCGGTTCCGGCCGCGCGGCGGCGGGTGAATCAAGGTCGGCGGCGGTAGATCCGGGGCCGCCGACCGCGTCCCGTAAAAATCCGCCCAAGGCCGCAGTTTTCGTTGACAGGGGCGGCTCAGGGCGGTATAAGCCGCCTCGGACGTCGGAAACGGTTTCCGAGGCAACCAGAGAAGAGCGGGCCTCAGGCCGGGGCCCCCGGGACGAAAGGGAAAGCCAATGCCGGACGGAAAACCTGTGGTTGTGGTCACCAGTCGGGTCAAGGACGTGGTCCGCCAGAAGAACCTTCGCTCCGACGGAGGGTTGGCCGACGCCGTCAACACCAAGGTCCTCGAGATGCTGGCTGCGGCGGCGGCTCGCGCCAAGGCGAACAAGCGCGGCACGGTCCGGCCGCACGATTTGTAACCGCCGTTCGAGGACAACGGTGTTTCACGACTTTGCGCGCGGTGTCCGCGCCCGGACGCCGCGCGTGTGGGGTGAGGCCTACCCTGAGCGAAGCCGAATGGGGCGCCCCGCACGCCATCTTTTCGTGGCGCCAGCCCGCCTAAGGCGGGGCGCCGCTCTCATTGCTGTTCGCCGTTCATTCCGCACTCCGAGGCGTGGGGCGGGTGCTTTGCACCCACGCAGCCGGGCTTGGCGTCGCCCCAAATGGGAGATAGTGCGGTGGGCTCGCCGCGGCGGGCAGGTATTCCCATCCACCGCGCGGTCGCCGCGGCGACTCGGGTGAGGACACCCGACACGCCAGGGCGCGCCACCCGCCTGGCGCACCGATCAGGGCCGCGCCGCTACCTTGTGCTTGCCTACGATGGCGGGCCATAATCCGTAAGTCACACCCCATTGGCCGAAAAGCCGCTTTTTCACTTGCCTCAGGGCCGCTTTCCCCGTAAATTCTGCGTTTTCAGGAACTCAGGCTCGGGGGATTTTGGCTTGGGTTGACCTCGAGGAGGGCAGGACCAGACGATGGCGATCAGGCTCAGAGGGGCTGGTGTGGCAGCAGCCGTTGCGGCCGCTGCATGGGCATTACTTGCCGTGGGCTGCGAGCCGCAGGCATGGCGCCGGCCCGATGGAACCATTGTGACCGGAAAGATTGACTTTCAACGGGAGCCGACCACCAACCGGGTTTACCACCTGTATATTCCGCGCTCCTACAATCCCCGGCGGTCATATCCGCTGGTCGTCACGGCTCAGGGAACGTTTCCGTTCGACCAGGCCGCCGGGCAGAGGGACCGATGGATCGTAGCGGCGGAACGGTACGGCCTGATCGTCTGTTCGCCGGACTTTGATTCTGCGACGGGTCTCCTGGGCGTTCCTGTGAACCGGCCGCCCCCGGAACTCGTGCGGGACGAAGATGCCGTGCTGGCCATTCTGAAGGAGTTGTTCGCGCGTTACAACATTAACCGTGACGCGATTATGATTACGGGCTGGTCGGGGGGCGGATATCCCGCGCACTATATCGGTTTGCGGCATCCGGATTTGTTCCGATGCATTGTGGGGCGGACGGCCAACTTCAATGAGCATCTGGTCACCGACGAGGTGGCCCACCGGGCCCGTCACATGCACGTGTACGTCTTCTTCGGCGAAGGGGATTTGCCCGGCTTCGACCAGATGAGCCGCGACGCCAACTTCTGGTACACGGTCCGGGGCTTTCGCAACTTCGTGATCCGACGCCTGCCGGGCGGCCACAACCCGCATCAGTTGGAGGCCGCCCGCTACTTCACAAACATCGTCGACCATTGGCCGGCCGTCCATATCCGGGCCACGCCCACTGAAGGGAGGGCTCCGCTGACCGTCCGCCTGGAAGCCCAGGTTCGCGACCCGGACTCGCCCGGCGGCCGGGTCGATTCGGTCCTGTGGAACCTCGGAGACAATACGGTGTCGGCCCGCCCCTCGCTGACTCACACCTATAAAGAGCCCGGGTACTATAACGTGTTCCTCACGGTCGTGGACCTGGACGGGCACTACGAGTACGCTCAGACGGGCATTCACGTGGATTATTGAGTCCTGTATTGATAATGCCGCGGCGTATGTCATTCCGGCCGCGTCCCCCCACCTTGTTATTCCGAGCGACCGAATGGAGCCGAGGGACCTTGACGTGGGGTAGGCGGCGGGCCGGATTTGATTTGCGACCGGCGGCTTAAGGGAATTCGGCCAGGGTGTTCAGCAGCGAGGGGATGTCGATGCTCTCGTGAACCAGAATCTTGGCCGCCTCAATCTTGTCGGTGTCCTGCGGACGAATCTTAAACCGCAGGTCCTGCACGTACACCGCCACCGTGTAGGTGTCTTCTTTGCACAGGACGACGGGGAGACCGCACGCGGCCAGAAGGGAACGGATGCTTGCCGGGGGCTCAAAGCCGCCGGTCAACACAAGGCCGGCAATCGGGCCGCTCGCACCGGGCAGCATCGGGCAGGTAATGGCGGAAATGAGAATATTGTCGACCCGGTCCCCCGGCGTAATGACGAGGCTGTTCGGGCGCAAGTAGGCGCAGACGTTCTGCGGGGACATCGCCGCGACGACCGTGTGCTCGACCACATTGCCGACACCCTCTTCGCCACAGAGGATTTGTCCACGGAGTTCGGCGGCGATCTGTTCCATGCGAGGATAAACGAGTTGCGAGCGGTAGGGCACCGCGCCGAGCAGACGCGTCCCGAGGTGCGCGAGCCCCTCGGTCACCGCCCGGTGGATCTTGGTCAGTTTCTCCGGCCACACCTTGTTCAGGATGACACCGAGGACCGGAACGTTGTGCTTGCGGAACAGATGGAGGCTGAGGGCGACCTCGTCGATGGCGCGCCCGATGCCGCCCTCGGTAACGATGACGACACCGGCGCCGAGGAGTTCGGCGACCCGCGCGTTCGACAGGTCGAAACAGGAACCGACGCCGGCGTGGCCGGTGCCCTCGATTGCCAGAAGGTCGTGGGCCTTGCGGAGCCGATCGAACGCCTCCATGATGCGCCACTCAAGCGGCTGGGGGTCGCGATGAAAAATGTAGTGTTCCGTAAAGCCCCGCTCGATGGCCACCGGACTCATATCGGCCGGGTGGTCCTTCAGGTCGAAGATATGGCGGGCGAGGACCGCGTCCTCGTCGATGTTCATCCCCCGGTACCGGACGTAGCGTTGGCCGATGGGTTTCATGTAGCCCAGATCGTGGCCGAGGTCGCGGAGGGCCTGCATGAGGCCGATCATCAGGGTCGTCTTGCCGGTATCCTGTTTGGTGGCGCTGACGTATAGGGGTCTCATTGCAATCGCCGCTTGCTCCAGCAGTGGGTCACGTGCCCTGGGGCACGGGGGATTCACGGCCTTTTCCGAGGCGCGCCGCTCAGCGCTGGCTGCCCGCGATGCTCCGATAGGCTTTCAGAAAACTATCCGAGTAGATCTGCTTGTTCATGAGCATCTCGGCCGTGGCGACCACGTCCACGAGGGCATCGTCGAGCACGTCCACTATCCCTGAGTCGCACCCGTGGCTGAGGGCCATGGCCAGGAAGATTCGGTTGATGAGGCTCCGCTCGGCAGTGCCCTGGCTGAGATTCGACAGGCCCATCGTGATGTGGGGCGGGGGATCGGACATCAGTCGAATCTGGTCCATCGCCGCCAGGATGGCGCCCGGCTGTTCCTGGGCGCCGGGGACATTCACCGGCAGGATGATCGGATCGACGAAGAGCCGGTCGGGCGTCAGCCCGAGTTCCATGGTCTTCGTGAGGATTTCGGCGGCGATCTCGACGCGGCGGTCCACGTTCTGCGGGACGCCCTCGGCGTCCATCGTCAGCGCAATGAGGCTCGCGCCCGACTCCTGGGCCATGCCGACATACTGGTCGAGCACCTCCGGGTCGCTCTTCTTGTTCAAGGGCGATGAGTTCAGCAGGCACCCGCGGCCGGTGTCGCACACGGAAAGCCCCGCGCGGATGACCTCGGGCTTCTGGCTGTCGAGGCAGAGCGGCGTGGGAACGGCCTCCTGGACCGTTTCAACGAGCCACTTCATCGTGGCCTCCTGGTCGGCGGCGGCGGTTCCGACGTTGATGTCGAGGTAAGCCGCCCCCGCTTCGGTCTGCTTCCTGGCCAGATCGACGATCGGGCCCGGGTCGTTATCAGCAATGGCCTGCTTCACGTCCGTGAACATTCCGTTGATGCGTTCAGCGATTGCGATCATACCAGCCTCCTTGGTGAATCTTTTCGCCCCGGTTGCATGTGCCGCGCCCCCCCCGGTTACGATGTTTCGCCCCAAAGATTATCGAGGTAGGCCTTGACCGTGGCCATGGCCGCCGGATGGCGCATCCGAATGATATCCACGCCGGATTGCAGCAGGGAGACGGCGGTGACGGCTTCCCACAGCGGACCGCGCTTGCCTGCGTCACCCCATTCAGGGGCGTCGTCGGTCGCGGTTTTGGCTTCCTTGGCGCGCCACGACTCGTAACCTACGTCGCAGATGACCGGCATGGCCATCAGTTTGTCGCCGGCGAGTGCGGCCAGGCGCTCGCGCTCCTGGATCGAGTAGGCGTATTCCATGCCGTATCCCAAAGCGCCGGTCGTTTGGAACATGACGATTCGTTCCAGGGGAAACCCCATGTCGGAGACGAGGATGTTGACCTGCTTGGCGATATTGATGTCCAGGGGTGCTTCTGCGATCAAAAAATGGTCGTCGGCCAGCGCAATGGCCGTCAGGTTCTTGTAGTTGTCCTGCGTGACGGTGCCGAGCAGGACTTTCTCGCCCTTGGCCGCTTCGGAGACCTTGGGCATGACCTCGTTGTCCTTTTCGTCGTTGCCGCATCCCCACAGGATCAGCGGCACGCCCACCGCTTCGAGGACTTTCCTGGTGACCTCGACGGCATGATCGGCGCCGCGGTCGCCCTTGTCGGGATGGATGCCCTCGAACTTCACGCACACCAGGTCGGCGCCGAAGTTGCCGACCGCTTTCTTGGCCCAGGCCGCCGGGTCATTGAGGAGATCCCCGTAGGCCTCGGCCAGGACGGGAGGCCAGTCCCCCGGCGGCGCGTCGAGGACGTCGGCCGCGATGATGGGGCGATGGCCGGTCACGCTTCGGTCGCCGCCGTAAGGCACATTCTTTGCGCCCCCGATGGTCACGGTGGTTTGACGGGCGCCGCCCCCCAGCGTGATGTCGTTCACGCTGCCCGAGTAACTCTCTTGTACGGCAGGTAGAGGCATCTTGGGCCCTTTCCTAAGGTGATTGCGTTACCGTGAGGTTGACGAGTTCGGCCAGGATGCTGCCGACGGCTCGGAATGCCGCATTGTCGGCGTCCAGTTCGAAAATCGTTCCGCCGCGCGCCGAAAGTTCCTGGACGTGGGCATCGAGCGGCACGTGGCCGATTGTCGGAAGATTCTTCGCCGCGGGGGGCGTGGCGGCTCCTTCGATCACTTTGTTCCAAAGAACACCTTTCTCGCGGATGGTAATCGGCAGACGCTCGGCGAGCCCCAGGATGCGCTCGGCCGTTTTGGCCCCGAGCGGCGTCGGTTCCGCGACGACGATTAGATGATCCACCGCGTCCGTCGTCCGCCGCGACAGGTGTTCCATACCCGCTTGATTGTCGAGAACGACGAACCCGTAATCGTCGGCGGCCTGGTCGAGGTATTTCCGCAGCAGATGGTTGACGGCGCAATAGCACTTGGGCCCCTCGGTGTGGCCCATGGCCAGGAGGTCGAAGCCCTCGGCCTCAGCCACGGCGCGGTGGATGGCGTATTCGACGGCCCGTTCGCGGTCCATGCCGGGGCCGGTCTGGAGCGTGCGGTCCAGGGCGGCGTCGCGGACTTCGCCGACCGTCGTCTCGGGCTCGACGCCGAGGGTGGCGCCGAGGCAGGTATTGGGGTCGGCGTCAACGGCCAGGACGCTGCGGCCGGTTCGCTCCACCAGATGGCGCACGGTCATGGCTGCGACGGTTGTCTTGCCGCTCCCCCCTTTCCCGGAGATGGCAATTAAGGCGCTCACCCTGTCGGCTCCCGGCGTGGCGTCCCTGATTTGGCCAGAGTTTCCCGGACACTCGGAAACCGGTCCAGATCGGTATGCGGCAGGAAGTTGGCCTGGATGAACGCATCCATGTAGCGCGGATGATTCATCAGGTCGAAGTAGGTCATTCGGTCGGCGATTTCCTCGGCCTTTTCGAGAGCGTGCCGGCTCATGACGGCCATCTTGGCCCCGGCGACGGACGCGTTGCCCACGAACCGGATGCGCTCGACGGGGATGTCCGGCAGCATGCCGACCGTGATGGCCTTCCGGACGTCCAGATAGTTGCCGAACCCGCCGGCCACGTACACGGTTTCGAGTTGGCCGGCTTGGGTATTGGTGGACTCCAGCAGAACCTGGACGGCCGCATACACGCCCGCCTTGGACCGGACGAGGTTCGAAATGTCGGCCTGGGTGATCGTGATGGCTTCGCGGTCGCCGGTGGGCGGGACGATGGTGAACTCGAGGCCGTCGGGCCCTTCGGCCAGGCGGGAATCGTCGGTTTCGGCGAAGCGCCCCGTTCGATCGATAACACCGGTCTCCAACAGACTTGCCAGTGTATCGAGGAGCCCGGAACCGCAGAGCCCGCGGGGCGACTCGCCGCCGATCGTCTGATACTGGAGGGCGCCCTCGGGCGTAACCGTGACGCGCTCGATCGCGCCGGCGCCGGCTCGCATCCCGTGCTTGACGCCGGACCCTTCAAAGGCCGGCCCGGCGCTCGAGGAGGCGCAAACCATCCACTCCCCGGAGCCCAGGACCACTTCGCCGTTGGTCCCGATGTCGATGAAAAGGCTCAGGCCCGGCGCCTCGTGAAGGCGGGTGGCGAGGACGCCCGCCACGATGTCGCTGCCGACGTAGGCGCCGACCGCCGGCAAGGTATAAAGGAGCCCCCGCTTGTTGATGCGGATGCCGGCCTCGGCGGCTCGAATCGGCGGAATCCAGGCGGCCGTCGGAATATACGGCGAGCGGCGGATGCGG
Source organism: Phycisphaerae bacterium (assembly GCA_035527275.1). Taxonomy (GTDB): domain Bacteria; phylum Planctomycetota; class Phycisphaerae; order FEN-1346; family FEN-1346; genus DATLBA01. The sequence continues at coordinate 26,937 of DATLBA010000005.1, read as the reverse complement.
CGGGGATCGAGGCTCAGCAGAAAATGGATCATCGCCGTGTTGCCCGAGCAAATCACCGCCGTGATGCAACTGAGTTCAATCGCCTGGCGGACGGCCAGGGCCTGGATGAGGTCGTTCACGTCGCGCACGATGCGCCGCTGCATCTCCCCGAACGCATCGTGCTCCTCGGCATAGATGATGCGCCGAATGTAGTCCTCGCCGAAATGCATCTGCGAGTTGTAGGTGGCTTCGGCGTCCAGAGTGGCGGCGCTGGACAGGTCCACCAGGTGGGCGACGACCGTCGTGGTGCCGACATCCACGACGACGGCGTAATTGCACCGGCTGGTGTCGCCGGGCTCGACATCGACCATCTCGAAGATACCGCCGCGCTGCGCCAGTGTCGCCGTCACCTTGTATTTGCTTTTCTGGAGGACATCCGAGAGGCCAAGAAGGATGCGATACCCCGTCTGCATGAGCGGCGCATCGACGCGCTCCCGAATCGCCATGTAGAGCCGCTCGTGGTCGGCCGTCTGGTCTTCGTCACTCGGCTGCGTCATTTCCAGGTAATGCTTCTGAACCAGCGGATCATAGGGGAAAGCGCCTTCGCCGAGGGCCTCGCCGGGCAGTTCGCTGAACCGATGGGCGTCGCTATCGACGAGGATGCGGCCGGTGTCGAGGAGGTGGCTCTTCGGGACGGTGACCGTTGTGTCCGAAAGGACCCGAACCTGGCAGGCCAGGACCACCCGCTCGCGGACCTCTTGAGGAGAAAGCAGTGTGTTCGGCGGGGCCTCGACCTCGCCCTCATCGACGATGACCTTGCATTTGCCGCAGTAACCGTCGCCCCCGCAGATGCTTGTCAGATACACTCCGGCCAGCCGCGCCGCCTCCAGGAGCGTCGCGCCGCGCGGCACTTCGGTCTTGAGGCCTGAAGGCTCGAAACGGACCTTGCAGGTTGTGCGTTTTTTGGAATCCATGACTTTCCGTCCGGGCCTTCGCCCGCCGAAGTCGCCGACGGGCCTCCGCCGTAGGCTTCTGCCCGCAGGCGGGTCGGCGCGTTACGAGGGCCAGATCTCCTGGAGATAGCGCGGAATGATGCTCGACTCGCGCGGTCCGACCAGGATTTCCCAACCCGTCTCCTCTTCCAGTTTTCCGCTCATCACGGCGACGTAACCGGGGATGATGAGTTTGCGGTGGTTGACCCTGGATTCCACGTCCGCCTCCTTCATGGCTTTGGCGACGATTTTCTCGTTGAGTTTGTCGCCGGAGTAGGCCGTCAGGACACTCGTGCCCTCAGTATCGACGCAAAGGAGCCAGGAGGGAAGGCGGCTGGCCTCGATGTCGCTCTCGACCGTGTAATAGGTCAGCGAGAAGTTCGTCGTGAACATGACGGGGCTGTCGGCCCCCGCCTCCCCGACTGCATAAAGTTTCGGTTCGACCTGGACCGGCTTCTGCGGGTCGGTGTAAATGTTCTGGCGGCTCGTGAGGATCGGCAGAAGGGCCCACGGCTCGGTCGTGCCGACGACGACGATGCCGGCGTATTTGCAGACGAGCGACGAGGCCCGTGCAGCCTGTTCCCCCGGGCCGCCTTCGGTAGCAAACGCGATGGTCGGATAGCCCAGCGACCGGAACTGCTTCTTCAGCGCCAGCCGCCGCGCCAGCGCAAGGCCGGTCATCTCGGACCAGGCGTCGCTCTGATCGAGCCAGAGGACGAGGTTCTCGCAGCCGGCCGCCTTCAGTTTCTCAGTCAGATTCGCCAGGCCCTCCGGGTCCGCGGCTTTTGCCACGAGCGGACACTTGGCCTCAGCGGCCAACTTAGCCATCGTCTCAGCCGTCTCATCCGTCGCGGCGGCCAGAAGCGGTTTCGTGTCCCTAACCTTTTCAAGGGCAGCGGATGCGGCCTCGGGGCTTTCGGTGACCAGGACGAGGGCTTTACCGGTCGTCTTGGCGATTTCGGCGGCGGCCGCGAACTTGGCGGCGTCGCCGGAACGATTCATCACCGCCACGGCCTCGACGGGCATGGGTTGGCCGATCCGCTCGAACGCCAAGCCCTTGATGCAAGAGGCCCGCTCCTTCATAGCCGCTTCGTCCAGGTCGTCGGGCAGCGTCACGGCAACGACGGTCGGGCTGTAGAACTTTTCCTCGTGGCGAAACAGGACCGTTTCCCCCCCGACCCTGCATTCGGCGTCGCCCGCGCCGAACGTGAGGGATTTCATTGGAGGCGCCGCGGCCGCAGCCAGGGCTTGGCGGGCCTCTTCGCTGGCGTCCGGACACTGGTCCAGGCCGACCTTCTTCTGAGCCAGGGCCATGGCGAACGCCAGGCACGTCGGCATACCGCACTTCTTGCAGTTGGTCTTCGGCAGGAGTTTGAAGATGTCGAGTCCGCTGATGGCCATCGCTCTTGGGTCCTCCCTTCAAGGTTCAGCGGCTCGCCCCCCCGAGGGCTGACCGCTTATCTTACCAGATCGTACACCTTCCGGCTAGAACATCGGGTCCATCTCGATGGCCGGGTGTTCAGCCTTGGCGAGGAACTCGGCCACCTCCTCTTCGGTCGCGGCGACGGACTCGTCGGCAATTTTGTCGAGGAACGCTTCGCCACCCAGGCCGAGTTCCTCGGCGCGCGCCACGAGCACATCGTGGAGGTCCTCCTTGAGCATCTTGGGGAGCCAGACGATCCGCTGGAAGCCGCCGTCGGCACTGATGAACTTCGGGCTGATGATATACTGCCGCGAATGGCCGATGAAGCCGGGCGTCTGCCGGCCGCCGCCGACCGTGCCGGCCAGCGTCGAGAACTTCATGCCGCACGGCGTCATCTCGGAGTATTCGCGCGGCACAATCATGATGCCGTTTGTCGAGGGCAGGAGCGCCGAGATGCACTCGAAACAGCCGCACGACGTCATCGGGTCAGTGATCATCGAGTAGGCGCTCATCCGCTCGATGGCGCCCTGGCTCTTCTCGACGATGAACCGGTTGACCTTTTCCCACTGGCCGAGTTTCTCGTCCACAGCGGTGCCTTTCTGGACGGGCTGGTTGGGCCCGGCGGGGTTGATTTCATAGGCGGCCCGCCCGTCGAGCCAGTTGTAGGCCCCGCAGAGGCCGGGATGCTGCGGCGTGATGATGCAAACGTGATTTGGCGCGAACGACTGGCACAGCGTGCAGGAGTAAAAGACGTCCACGGCATCGTCTGTTAGGCCGGCCAGTCGCGCGTCGCGCTCCTGGAACACCTGCCGCGCCTGCTCCCGCAACTCCTTGACCTTGGCTTCGTCCGTGTAGATTTTGACCTGGACCTTGTCCAGGATGCTTGAGAAGTCCTCGTGGAGCATGGCGTGCAGGATTTTGCCGATGTGTTCGAGGCGGAAGCCCGCCTTGTAGGCGTCCTTGCTGACGCGGATCCAGTTGATGTCGCGCTGGCCCATGTGCCACAGGCCCTGGGCGTGGTTGCAAAATATGTGAATCTGGCGCTCGAGGACCGGCTCGAAGTCGGGCTGCATCTTGCGGCCCGCGACTTCGACGGTAATCCCCAGGGGTAACTGGCCCCCTTCCTCAACCGTGTCGATGTCCGGCCCGATGACCTCCACCTTGCCGTCCTCGACCTGGTCGATAGGAAGGCTCGTGAGCCATTCGAAACCGGGTGTCCGCTGGCCGCCGAACTCGACGTGCATCTCCTCTTTGCGGATGCGCTCGCCTTCAAAGGCGGGGCTGAATGCGACGGGAATCGGCACCTCGGACACCTTAATCTTCAGGCCGCGGACCTCAATCGCCTTTTCGACAATCTGGTCGTGCGGGACGTTCGAGACGACGTGCTCGTAGGTGCAGACGCCCGTCGGAAGAATCTGGGGAATGTCGGAATCGGCGATGGTGGGGAAGCCAAAGTTGATGGCGCCGGCGGCGGTGGCGTACCATTCATCGGTCACCTCACCGAGCGCCAGGACAAACGCGAAGACGCGGGCCTTGTTGTAAAGGAGGTTGCGGCGGAAGTCGCCGGGCTGGACGCCGCCGAAAGTCAGTGCGGCGCGGGTCGCGAACCCCGCCGCATAAATCGCCGCCGTGATGTCCGGCCCGAAGGGCACCAGGCGCGTGTCCCATCCGAGTTGGACGCCGGCCTCCTCGAGTTGCTTGGCGAACGACGTGCCGTTCGAGTGCGCGCACATGAAGACGTAGAGGGACCGCTCCTGGCACTTGCGTGCGATCTCAACCGCCGTCTCGGTGTCGGGCGCCGCGCCGACGATTGCCGCAAAGCCCGGCGCCGTGCCGTCCACGAACTGGATGCCGCGCTCCCGCAGGATTACATCGTCCGCCGCGCCCAGCCAGATGTCGCTCACCGGATTCGGCCCGATGAGATACTTGCATGCCTCAATGATTTCCTCAGCGAAGAGGGTCGCCATGCCGGCGTCGAGCGCGGGCCCGAGATACGGCAGCCACAGCCGTTCCTCGACTGGCGGCGGCAGCAGGTCCCTGATTTGCTCCATGACGGGTCGAAAGTCCGAGAGTTTCCTGACCTCATGGCCCGTCATCGCGTAGATGATGGGGATGAAATATCCCGTGTTGGGGAACTCGACGGCCGCGTCCTCGCCCTTTTCCTGGATGGCCTTCTCGATCATCTCCTCGGCCTGTTTGGCGATTTTGTGGGCGCCTCGGATGGCGGCGGCTGCAATCTTCCTCGACATTGCCGGACTCCTTTTGTTGCCTTGTGCCTATCAGCCTCTCGCTGGGTTTACGGTCTCCGTTCTTGGTATCGCCCTTACACCTGGAGTTTCTGGCGGTCTTCCATGCCGTAGAGTTTTCGTTCGCGTTCGACGTTGATGCCCAGAGCATCGCGTTTGGCCTCGATGTGGGCGGCCATCAGTTCGGCGGCCTTGATGGGGTCATCCTCGACAGCCCACTTGCCGCCAAGTTCCTCTTCGATCTCCTCGAACAGGTACTTCGCCACCTTCGACTCGGACCACACGGGGAACAGTTTCTCTGAGAAGACGACCAGCAGCCCCGAAGCGACAAAGTACTGCCCGATGGAGATGGCTTTCTCGGTAATGTGTTCCAGACATGCGCCGGCCACAGGAAGGTCGGAGATGTCGTCGCCCAGGCCGCCCTCGCGGACCATCTCGGCACAGGCGACGAGGACGCGGCTGTTGTCCACGCAGGACCCGACGGCCAGGACGGGCGGCAGGCCGACCGTCTCGCACACCTCGCGAAGGCCCGGCCCGGCCAGTTCCGCCGCCTCCGGCGTCAATAACCCCAGTTTGCCGCAGGCGATTTGCGAGCAGCCCGTTGTCACGACCAGGATGTCGCGCTTGATGAGTTCCTTGACCAGTGTCGTATGACCGAAGTCGTGCTGTACCTTCGGATTAGTGCAACCGACGACGCCGGCGACGCCGCGGATGCGGCCGCTGATGATGGCATCGTTCAGCGGCCGGTACGACGCGCGGAACCGGCCGCCAAGCATATAGTTAATCGTCTCATGGCTGAAGCCGACGACCGCTTCGCCCTTGTCGTCCGGAATATGGATTTCGCCCCGGCGGTTCTTGAACGCTTCGATGGCCTTGCGGACGATTTCCTTGCCGACCTCCAACGCCCGGGCCTCTTCCATCTCGACGTGCTCGACGCCCGGCATCCGGGCCTTTTCGGATGTGGTAATCAGTTTCGTATGATAATGCTGCACGAGGTCCGAAAGGCCCTGCATGATGCACTGGATGTCCACGCACATCAGGTCCACGGCGCCGGTGGCGACGGCCAGTTCCTGTGACAGGAAGTTGCCGGCGACAGGAATGCCGTGGCGCATCAGCAGTTCGTTGGCCGTGCAGCAGATGCCGGCCACATTAATGCCTTTCGCGCCGGCCTTCTTCGCCTCTTCGGCGAGTTCCGGCAGGGAGGCGGCGGCCGCCACCATCTCCGACAGAAGCGGCTCGTGGCCGTGGACGACCAGGTTTACCTCGCCCTCTTTCAGCACCCCGAGGTTGATTTCGCCGCGCACCGGAACCGGCGTGCCGAACATGACGTCCTGAAGTTCGGTTCCGATCATCGAGCCACCCCATCCGTCAGCGAGCGCGCAGCGGCTGGCGTGATGCAAGATGCTCTTGTACTCCTGGTCCACACCCATGGTCGTCCGGTGCAGGGCCTCGACGATTTCCTGATCGGTAGCGCGCGGCATGACGCCAAGTTTCTTCCAGACGGCCTTTCGGGCGTCGGGGGCGCGCTCGGCCAACCGCTGAGTGCCGTGCGGCTTGCCGAACTCGGCGAGCATCAGTTCGCCCAGTTCGCGGGCCATTGCCTTGTCCTCGCGGCCCTCGGTCTTGATGTCCAACTCCCCGGCCAGGGCGAGCAGTTTCTTTCGGTCCTTGATGCCGTAGTCCGGCGCTTCCCCCTTGGCCATTGCGAGAAACGTGTGGGCGACGCCGCGGCCGTGGTCCGAGTGTGCCGCCGCACCGCCGGCGACGGCCCGCAGAAAGTTGCGGGCGATGATGGTGTCGGCGTCGGCACCGCACACGCCATACTGCGGCCCCTCGCCGAACGGGTCGATTCGACACGGGCCCATGTTACAGATGCGGCAGCAGAGGCCGAGTTGGCCGAAGCCGCATTGCGGCTCCTGGGCCGCCAGGCGGTCCCATGCCGTCTCCTGACCGGCCTCGGCCATCCGCCCCAGCATCTCCTGGGCCGCAGGATCAGCACTCATCTTCTTCGGATCCATTCTGGTCTCCTCTGTCAGCCAGGCTTTCCCCTGCGTCCCTTCACCGGCCCTCGCTTCAGTTTTCCTCGGCGGTCTGGACGGCGATCTCACCGAAACCGATTTCCTCCACGAGGCGGGCGGCGTTCTGGCGCGGCGCCGTCCAGTGCGCGAGGAACTCCTCCCGCCGCTCGCCCAGCAGCACCGCCTTGTACAGTTGCCACGCGTACTGCGAACCGTGGTGATACGCAACTGCTTGAGCCCCGACGATGCGGTCCTCGGCGTCGGTCAAGAGTTTGGCCTTGACCTCGTCGCGCGACCGGTCCACCCCGGGCGGCGACGGCAGGTCGTGGACCTTAATCTGGAGCCCCACGCCTTTGGCGGTCGTGCTCGTGTGGCCGATGGAGTAGATTTGTAAGCCGAGGATCTGATCGGCCTGGGCCCTGAGGAATCCGTCAGTCTTCTGGTCGCAGCCTGCGGCGTTGACGCCGGCAATCGCCCCGGCCAGCGCGCCGATCGAGCCGACGGCCGAGTAAACAAAGCGCCCCGTGGTCAGGTCGGGCGCCTCGGCGCAATCGCCTGCGGCATAGACGTCGGGGGTCGACGTCTGCATGCGATGGTCCACGGCAATGGCGCCCGAGTCGCCGAGTTTGATGCCGGCGGCCCTGGCCAGTTCGACGTTCGGCCGGACGCCCGTGCCGAGAATCACCAGTTCCGCCGGAATCTTTTTCCCCTTGTGAACGACGTACTCCACAGCCTCCGTGCCGCCGATCTCACTGACCGCTTCCCCCGTCAGCATCCTCAGGCCGCGCGCCTCGAAGCGCTGCTGGAGGAAGTCGGAAATGTCGGGCTCGACGATGCGGCGAAGGACGCGGCTGCGGACATTGAAGTAAACCGTCAGCCCTTTTTTCAGCAACGCCTCGGCCACCTCGAGCGCGACGAATGAGGCCCCGATGACAACGGCGGAGTGGGCGGTTTCGGTGAGGCGGACGATCTCGCAGGCCGCTTCGGCCGTCGTGAACGTGCAGACACCCGTCTTGTCGGCGCCGGGGATTTTCGGCCGCGCCACGATGCCCCCTGTCGCCAACACCGCCGCGTCGTAAGCAACCTCCTCGCTCTTTCCGCCCTCGCGCTTGACTGTGATGGTCTTTTTCTTGGTGTCGATGCCGATGGCGGTGACCGGCGCGCGGACCGCGATGCCGTATTTCCGAAACGTTTCCGGCGCGTAAATCCGGGCGTCGGCGATGTCGTCGATTTGCCCGCCAATCAGGGACGGAATGGCCGGACGGCGATAGGAGACGGCGTCGGCCGTAATGAGCGTGACCTTCGCGCCGGACTGGGCGGCGCGGATGGCAGCCGTGGCGCCGGCGGCGTTGGAACCGATGACGACGACGCGACGGGATTCGGCGCCCTTGACTTTGGCCGCCTTGGGCCTCCGGCTTTTTTCGGCGATTTCTTTTTCGGCCTCACCGCCCCCTGTGAGTGCCGCTACGACGGAGACGGCCGTTAGTTGCCGCTCCTCCTGCGCTACACCCTCACGCTCTACAAATTGAAGGGCGTGGGTGGGGCAGGCTGCCACACATGCCGGCTCCAGCCCGTCGGCCTGCCGGTCGATGCACTGGTCGCACTTGATGGTCGCCCGGTTGCGATCGCCGATTTTCAGAACGCCCAGCGGACACATCAACGTGCACAGTTTGCAGCCGATACAGAGGTCCTCGTCCACGCTGACGATGCCGCTCTTTTCATCGCGGCTAATCGCGCCCGTCGGGCAGACGAGTTGGCAGAGCCCGTCCTCGCAGTGGCGGCACTGGAGCGGCAGGCCGTGGCCGCCGGCCGTCTCGACCGTCACTCGCCGCTGGGGCAGGGGGTGCTCCTTGACGGCCCCGCGAAGGTCCTTCGATTCGGAATGCGCCAGGGCGCAGGCCATCTCGCACGACCGGCACCCCAGACAATGCTCGATGCGACACGCGATGATTTTGCTCATGCTCGGTCCTTTTGTGTGGCCTTCGTCGGCGCCTGATTCTGCACGAGCGCCTCGAGTTTCGCTTTGGCTTCGCCCAGGGCGGCCTCGACCCCTTCATCGACGCCTAGCACCGACCGCCCCTCCAGGTCCGCCTGCCCAAGGGCGGGGCTATAGGGCACATAACCCAAAAGGTCCATGCCTTCAGGCAGGGCGGCACGGACCGCTTCGACCTGTGCCTCATCGGTGACTTTGTTCAGGAGGGCGGCAAAGCGGGTGAGGCCGATTTCGCCGCCCATCCGCGCGATGGCCTGCGCCGTCTCCAGGCTCCTCCGGCCGGGCTCGACGACGACCACCAGCGCGTCGGTTCCCAGGACCGATGCCCGCCCCAGGAACTCGAGGCCCGCCTCCATGTCCACCAGCAACACCTCCTCGCGATCGAGCATCAGGTGGCGCATCATGGCCTTCAGGAACGCCCCCTGCGGGCAGGCGCAGCCTTTACCACCTCCGCGAATACCCCCCAGAACCAGCAGTCTCATCCCCGCGGCCGAGACGGCGAAAGAATCCGGCAGGTCGGACACGTGCGCGTTCATTCGGAAGTATTGTCCAACCTTATCCGGGTCGGCCCCCGTCCGCTCCTTGATAAGGTCCTTCAAGGAGACGAGCGGCCGGGGCAGGGCCGCTGCCGGGACCCCAATCGCGGCGGCAAGGTTGGCGTCGGGATCGGCGTCGATTAGAAAGACGTCGCGCCCTTCGTCGGCGAACGCGCGGCCCCAGATAGCGGCGACCGTCGTCTTGCCGACTCCGCCTTTTCCGCTGATCGCGATTTTCATTTGCGGCACCTGGTTTTCGTGGGCGGTCCACCAGCCTCGGTTCGCAACACCCGACGCACGGGGCCGGTGGGCCGCTGCACTTGCGGAAGACCTGCATGTCGAAGGGCGCGCGGAACTAGAGCGCCACGGCACTTCGGCAAAGGTGGATGCACACCCCTCCCGCGGTACTCTTGCCGCCTGTTTTAGGATAGGGACGAGGACACGTGAAGTCAAGGTAGAAAGGCCGCGACCGTGAAAGATTTCACAGTCTAGGCCGGGTCGCGTCCGGAAATCTCTTGACGCAGGCTGGTCCACGTGCCTACGATTAGCGCCCGCGAGTCCGTGGATCTGGAGACTCCGGCATGTGTTCAGCGCGGGTGTCTAAAACCTGACCTTGGCGCCCATCCGACAAGGAGAGCATTCATGCTCAGCGACCTGAAAATCGCCCAAAAAGCCCACCTGAAACCCATCCGTGAAATTGCGGACAAATTGGGCGTCCGAAATGAAGAACTCGAACTCCACGGCGACCATAAGGCCAAGGTGGACTTGGAGATGCTGGACCGGCTGGCCGATGCCCCTCGCGGCAAATACATCGACGTGACCGCTATCACGCCGACGCCACTCGGCGAAGGCAAGACGGTTACGACCATCGGATTGTCGATGGGCTTGGCCGAAATCGGTAAGAAGGTTTGCACCTGTATCCGCCAGCCGAGTCTCGGCCCCGTCTTCGGCATCAAGGGCGGCGCCGCCGGCGGCGGTTACAGTCAGGTCGTCCCGATGGAGGATTTCAACCTCCATCTGACCGGCGACATTCATGCCGTCGGCCTGGCCAACAACCTCGCCGCCGCCTTCGTGGACAATTCCATCTATCACGGCAACCCCTTGGACATCGACCCCTACGCGCCGAGCCTTCGGCGCGTCGTGGACATCAGCGACCGCTGGGCTCTGGACGAGATCGTCACGGGCCTCGGGTCGGGCATCGTTCGACGCACGGGTTTCGACATCACTGTCGCCAGCGAGGTGATGGCCATTCTGGGCCTGACGACCGGCCTTCGGGATATACGGGAACGGTTCGCCCGGATGGCGGTCGCGTACAGGCGCGACGGTTCGCCCGTCACGTGCGAGGACCTGAAGGTCGCCGGCGCCATGACCGTCCTCATGAAGGACGCCATCAAGCCGACCCTCATGCAGACGCTCGAGCACACGCCGTGCTTCGTCCACGCCGGGCCGTTCGCCAACATCGCGCACGGCAACTCGTCGATCCTGGCGGACCTCATCGCGACGAAACTGGCCGATTACACGGTCACGGAGTCCGGCTTCGGCGCCGACATCGGGATGGAAAAGTTCATGAACATCAAGTGCCGCCAGAGCGGCCTCGTGCCCGACTGCGTCGTGCTCGTCGCCACGGTCCGTGCGCTGAAGATGCACAGCGGCAAGTTCAAGGTCGTCGCCGGGAAACCGCTCGACCCGGCGCTGCTGGAAGAGAACACCGAGGCGGTGGCCGAAGGATGCGCGAACCTCGAGAAACACATCGAAAACGTCCGGCTGCACGGCGTGCCGTGCGTCGTCGCCATCAATCAGTTTACCAGCGACACGGAGGCGGAGTTCGAGGTCATCGCCGAAAGGGCCAAGGCCGCCGGCGCAGGATGGGTCGCCCACAGCAACGTCTGGGCCAAGGGCGGTAAGGGCGGGACGGAACTCGCCGAGGCCGTCTGCGAGGCCTGCGAGGCGCCGAAGAATTTTAAGTTCCTCTATGAACTCAATTGGCCCATCAAGAAGAAGATCGAGACGATCGCCACCAAGATGTACGCGGCCGGCACGGTCGTTTACGAAAAGGCCGCCGAGCAGGCAATCGAACGCCATACGAAACTCGGTTACGACAAGTTGCCGATCTGCATGGCCAAGACGCACTTGAGTCTGACGCACGACGCGAAGGTCAAAGGCGCGCCGAGCGGGTATGAGTTCCCGATTCGCGACGTGCGGGCGTCGGTCGGCGCGGGGTTCCTGTATCCGCTTTGCGGGGCGATGCGGACGATGCCCGGCCTGCCGACGACACCGGCGGGCGAGAAAGTGGACATCGGCCCGGACGGCCAAGTCGTCGGCCTGTTCTGAGACACCGCCGACGCATAGAATGGGGTCATCGGCATCGAGGACGAGCCGCAACCTTCGGTCGCGGAGGTCCCCGCGCCGCGTTGAACGCGCACGAACAGAAGGAACCTGCCATGGCTGAGACCGCGGAAATCCCGTCGTATGGCTCCGGGCCGGGCCGCACCGGACAGGGTCGGAGCCCGGCGGATGCGAAAAAGGAGATAGGAAGATGGCGGACTACGAGGTGAAACTGCCGAGTCTGGGGGACGATAGTGACGCCCCGTCGGAGGCGACCGTTTCTTTTTTCTACGTCGAGGTTGGCGAACGAATCGAAAAGGAGGCGCCTCTGGCCGAGATGGTCACCGACAAGGCCTCTTTCGATGTGCCCTGTCCGGTCACCGGGACGGTCAAGCGGCTCGCCGCCCAGGAGGAAGAAGTGGTCGAGGTCGGCGGACTTTTGGCCGTCGTCGAGACGGACGAATCGTAGGGCCTTGCGGGAGGAAGGCGATGATCATACTAAAGCAGAAACCCTTCGAGGAACTCCTCCGTGAACTCGAAGGCGAAACCAACGTGTTCCTGGCCGGCTGCGCCGACTGCGCCACCACGTGCAAGGTGGGCGGAGAAGAGGAAATTGACGCCCTGGAAAAGAAATTAACCGAGCACGGAAAAACCGTGACCGGCAAGCACATCTTCGATACCGCCTGCCTGGCGGGGAGCGTGCGAGACGGCGTCAAGCAACACAAAGAGGCCATCGAGGCCGCCGACTCGATCCTGGTCATGGCTTGCGGAACCGGTGTGCAGAGCATCGGCGACCAGTTGGAGGACAAGCAGGTGCACCCCGGCGCCGAGAGCCTGTTTGTCGGCGAGGTCGCGCGGCTCGGAAAATACGCCGAAAAGTGCACCCTGTGCAACGATTGCGTCCTGGAGTTGACCGACGGGATCTGCCCCGTTACACGGTGTAGCAAGGGGCTGGTGAACGGCCCTTGCGGAGGGTACTCCGAGGAAGGGAAGTGCGAAGTGGACCCGGATAAGGACTGTGCATGGGTCCTGATCTACAAGCGGCTGCAGAAACGCGGACATCTCCACAAAATGAAGGAGATCCGACCGCCGCATGGTTATAGTTCGCACCACCATCCACGCTCGTATCAGTGGGAGAAGCGCCGCCCGCCGAAAAAGGAGCCTGCGGCGCCGTAGCCACTTTCCAGGACGGTGGGCGATTGTGAATCGCGCCGGGTGCGTGGGATGGGAAACGGCCGACCTTTTACGCAAAGAGCGGATAGGAACCAAGCAATGAGCCAACTGCGTGAGACCCTGGACGCGGGACAGTTTGCCGTCACGGGCGAGATAGGCCCCCCCAAAGGCACCAACGTCGAGCCCGTCCTTCATGAGGCCGAAACGTTCCTGAAGGGCAACGTCGTCGCCGTCAACGTGACGGACATTCAGACGGCGGTGATGCGCACCGGCTCCATGGCCATGTGCCGCCTCCTCGTGGAGCGCGGCATCGAGCCGGTGTTCCAGATGGTCTGCCGCGACCGCAACCGCCTCGCCCTCCAAAGCGACGCCCTCTCAGCCGCCGTCCTGGGCATCGAGAACGTCCTCGCCCTGACCGGTGACCACGTCGTCATGGGTGACCATCCCGACGCCAAGCCGGTTTACGACCTCGACTCGGTCGGCCTCCTTCAGGCGCTTTCCCGGCTGGAGTCGGGAACGGACATGGGCCTGGACATGAAGGGCAACCCGAACGAACTGGACGGCGCCCCGAAATTCTTCAGGGGGTGCGTCGTGACGCCGGGCGCCGACCCGCTGGAACCGCAAGTTATCAAACTCGAAAAGAAGGTCGAGGCCGGGGCCCAGTTCGTCCAGACCCAGGCCGTTTACGACCCGGCCGCCTTCGAGCAATTCATGAAAAAAATCGAGCACCTGAAGATCCCGATCCTCGTGGGCATCGTGGTCCTCAAGTCCGCCGGCATGGCCAAGTACATGAACCGGTCGGTCCCCGGCGTCCAGGTGCCGGATGGGATTATCCAGCAGATGGCCGAGACGGCGAAGGAGGATCGAAAAAAGGTCTCCGCACAAATCGCCGGACGCCTCGTGCGCGAAATGAAACCCATGTGCCAGGGCGCACACCTGATGACCCTCGGCTGGGACGACCTGGTGCCGGACATCATCACGAACGCCGGGCTGAAGCCGTAGTGCGACGCGGCGCCGCGCCGGACGAGCCCGACGCGGAAGCGTCGGGGTATCCTTTCACGGGCCGAATCGTGCCGCGCCGGGCTCGATGGCTTGCGACGACGCGAACGACGCCAACCCAAGGAGGTCCCATGTCCGCAAAACTGATTGACGGTGAAGCCCTGGCGGCCAAGATTCGCAACGAACTGGCGCCCGAGATTGACGCCATCAAGCAGCAGACGGGCGCGCCGCCGAAACTGGCGAGCATCCTGGCCGGCGACAATCCCGGCACCCGCGTCTATTCGCGCAGCCAGGCCCGATCCTGCGAGGAGGCCGGCATCGCGTACGATCTCGTGGAACTTCCGGGCGACACATCGGCCGACGCCCTGGCGGCAAAGATCGGCGAACTCGGCGCCGACCCCGGCGTCCACGGCATCCTCCTCCAAATGCCCCTGCCCTCCGGGGTAAACGCCCGTGACATGGCCGAACGGATTCCCCGCGAAAAGGACGTCGAGGGAATCACCGCTGCGAACCTCGGCCGGCTCCTCTTTTACGAAGGCACCGAACTGGTGCCGTGCACCGCCGCCGCCGCATACGAACTCATCAAGTTCTCCGGCCGCGAAGTCAAGGGCGCCGAGTGCGTCGTCGTCGGCCACTCGCCCATCGTCGGGAAACCCGTCGCCTGCCTCATTACGAACGACCTCGGAACGTGCACCATCTGCCACATCGGAACCCGCGACCTTAAAGCCCACACCACGAAGGCCGAGATCCTCATCGTCGCTGCGGGCAAGGCCGGCCTGATTACCGGTGAGCACATTATGACCGGCGCCACTGTTATCGACGTCGGCATCAACCGCGTGCCCGTCCTGGACGAAAGCGGCGAGCCGGTCCTGAACGAAAAGGGCAGGAAGAAGATGAAAACCGTCGGCGACGTGGACTTCGAGTCCGCCAAGGAGGTGGCCGGGGCCATCACGCCCGTCCCCGGCGGCGTCGGGCCCGTCACTGTCGCGATGCTTCTTCGTAACACGGTCCGCGCCGCCAGGGCCCAGGTCGGCTGACGGGCCGGGCGCGGTGCCGGGAGGCGCGGAGCCAGAACATGCACGAGCCACCGAAGCACGCCGGACGACTGTTTGCGTGCCTCCTTTTCCTGGCGGCCGCGGGGGCTCTCGGCGGCTGCTCGGAGACCGCCGACAAACCGGAGGGCAAGACCGAAGTGGGCCTGGTCTGGAGCGAAAAATACCTCGAACACGGGGCGCCCGGTCACGTGGAACGGCCCGAGCGGCTGCGGGCGATCCGAAGCGCCCTTGAAGAGGCGGGCCTCTGGCGTCGCCTCACGCTCATCGAGCCGTCGCGGGCGCCCGAGGAGGCCCTCCTGCGCGTCCATACGCGCGAACACGTCGAGCGCGTCCGCCGCTCGGCCCAAACCGAGGGCCTCACGTGGTTCGACGGCGACACGTATGCTTGTTCGGACTCGTATGAGGCCGCCCTGCTCGCCGCCGGCGGCGCGTGCAAAGCGGTGGACGCGGTGGTCGAGGGCAAGGTGAGAAGCGTCTTCTGCGCCGTTCGCCCGCCCGGCCACCACGCCACCTCCGGCCGCCCCATGGGCTTCTGCCTCTTCAACAACGTCGCCGTGGCGGCGCGCCACGCCCAGGTGGTCCACGGCCTGAAGCGCATCCTCATCATCGACTGGGACGTCCATCACGGCAACGGAACGCAGGCGATCTTCTACCGCGACCCGGATGTCTTCTACATCTCGACCCACCAGTGGCCGCACTATCCCGGCACCGGCGCCGCCGCCGAGACGGGGGAAGGGAACGGCGAGGGCCGCACGCTGAACTTCCCGCTCGCCGCCGGGAGCGGTGACAAAGAGTTCCTCGCGGCCCTGGAGAGCGGCCTTGAGCAGGCGGAGGCCTTCAAACCCGAGATCATTTTCATTAGCGCCGGTTTCGACGCCCACCGGGACGATCCCCTCGCATCGCTGAGGTTCTCGACCGAAGTTTACGCCGAGGCGACCCGCCGGATCCGTCGGCTGGCCGATAGGACCGCCGGCGGGCGGGTGGTCAGCGTTCTTGAGGGGGGATACAATCTGGACGCTCTCGGCAGGTCCGTCGCCGCCCACGTCGCCGCCCTGATGCATCCCTAGGCCGTCCGGTTGCCCTTTTCGCTTGCTTCGGGCGGGCCGGCCGATACACTTCCTCTTTCCCGGCGGGCAAAAACGAACAACTTCGGTCTGGAAATGCGTAAAGGAGCGAAGGCGTGGCGAAAAGAAGCGCATGGGAGTTGCCGGAAGGTCACATGCTGTTCACAAGCGAGGCGGTGACCTGCGGCCATCCCGATAAGATGGCCGACCAGATCTCCGATGCGATCCTGGATGCGATGATCGCCCAGGACCCGGCCAGCCGCGTGGCGTGCGAAACCATGGTCACGACCGGCATGTGCATCGTAGCGGGCGAAGTGACCACGCAGGCACGCGTCGACATTCCGGACGTTGTCCGAGCCACCATCAAGGACATCGGCTACACGGACGCGGCCATGGGGTTCGATTACGAACACTGCGCCGTGCTGGTTTCGTTGGACCGCCAGAGCCCGGACATCGCGATGGGCGTCAACGCCGGCGAGGACAAGGAACAGGGCGCCGGCGACCAGGGCATCATGTTCGGCTACGCCTGCCGCGAAACGCCCGAACTGATGCCGATGCCGATCCAACTGGCCCACCAATTGTGCAACCGCCTCGCCGACGTTCGCCGCGCCGGCGAACTGCCGTGGCTGCGCCCGGACGGCAAGAGCCAGGTCACGGTTCAGTACGATGCGTCCGGCAAGCCGGTTCGCGTCCACACCGTGGTCATCGCGACGCAGCACGCCGACACCGTGAGCAACGACGAGATTCGCCGGGCTGTAATCGAGCACATCATCAAGCCGGTGATCCGTGAGGAATTAATCGACGAGGACACGGTTTACCACATCAATCCCACCGGCCGCTTCGTCGTCGGCGGGCCGCAGGGCGATTGCGGCCTGACGGGACGCAAAATCATCGTGGACACCTACGGCGGAAAGGGCAGTCACGGCGGCGGAGCGTTCAGCGGCAAAGACCCCTCCAAAGTGGACCGAAGCGCCGCCTATATGGCCCGCCACATCGCCAAGAACGTCGTCGCGGCCGAACTGGCCGACGAGTGCGAGGTCCAGGTTTCCTACGCCATCGGCGTCGCCGACCCCTTGAGCGTCCGGGCCGACACGAACGGCACGGGCAAAATCCGCGACGTGGATCTCGCCAAGGTCATCCGCGAAGTCTTCCCCCTGAAACCCCGCCAGATGATCGATTACCTGGACCTCTTGCGCCCCATCTTCCGAAAGACCGCCGAAGGCGGCCACTTTGGCAGGGAACTCCCCGAGTTCACCTGGGAAAACTTGAGCAAGGTGGCAGAACTGAAACAGGCCGCCCGCAAGTACCAGAAGTGACCCGCCGCCAGGAAGCGCACGCAAGAGGGCTCCTCGTGCACGGGAGCCCGTTTCGCATCATGTCCGGTTGCCTTGCGGCGTCACCGCCAGGCGGCCGTCCATCCACTCGCGGACGCTGCCACCGGCTTCCGTGGCACGCGAGGTCTTGGGGCCACCTGGGGTGCGGGCGCGGCGATGGCGGTGGCTCGAGTCCCCGCAGGATGTTTCGGCGATGGAGGAATCGGCTCGGTAACCCCTTTTCCGCGGATCTCTTGCGCGGTATCCTGAGCGCATAATAGGGCGGGTGGGGGGTCGGTGCGGCCGATTTGCAACCACAGGGGCTTTATGCGGAACCCTTGACTCTGAGCCCGAAGGAGGTGCGCCCATGATGTGCGCGTTCTATCTGGCGCCCGGCGCCAAAAGCGGGACCAGGCTGACCGACCGGGCCGAGATCCTTGAGACGTTCCACCGGTGCGAGGGCCTCCTGTGGATTGACATGGAGGCGGCAACGGAAGAGGAAACGGACTGGCTGGGCGAGCAGGGTCTCGGCCTTCATCCCGTGGCCCTCCAAAGCTGCCGCGAGGTCACCAGCCAGCCCCTGGTCCACGACTATGACGATTACCTTTTCATGGTGATTCACGCCGTGGACTTCGAGCGGCAGGCCGAGGCCGTCACGACGTTGGAGGTGGACGTTTTCTGGGGACGGAATTTCGTCCTGACGTATCACCGGGACCCGATCCGGACGATTTCGGAGGTGCGGGATCGGTGCGGACAGAATGGAGGCGTACTCCTGTCACGCGGGTCGGATTTCTTCATGCACGCGCTCGTGGACCGAATCATCGACAACTTCACGCCGACGCTCGACCGGATTGACGACCTGATTGAGGAGGTCGAGCAGCAGATTTTCCGCCGGCCCACGGACGCCGTCCTCAAGCGGGCGCTGGACCTGAAGCGGGCCGTGGCATACTTGTGGCGCGTCGCAACCGCCCAGCGCGACGTCGTGGGCCGCATCGTGCGCGGCGAATTTCCCCAAATCAAGAAACAGGCCCTCGCCTATTGGCGCGACGCCTACGATCACCTCGTCCGGATGGTCCAGTCCGCCGAAAACCAGCGGGACCTGATTGCCGCCGCGCGCGACACCTATCTGTCGGTCGTGTCGAACCGGATGAACGAGGTCATGAAGGTGCTGACCATCATCGCGACCATCTTCATTCCCCTCACGTTCGTCGCGGGCGTCTATGGGATGAACTTCGAGTGGATGCCGGAACTGAAGCAGCCGTGGGGCTATCCAGCCGTGCTCGGCGTGATGGCGCTGATGGCGCTGGGCATGCTTTGGTTCTTCCGGCGAAAGAAGTGGATCTAGCGCCAGGCATCCGGCGCGGCGCCTCGAGTGCTCCGAGCACCCCCGCCCGCCTTCATCGGGCCGGGCGAACGAAACCGCCACGGGCGCCCACAGGGCCGGGCGCTGCAATCCTCTCACCGCGTGCGTATAATGGCGCCGCCGCGCCCCGTGCGGAAATGGGGCCAGTCGTCTCTCTTACGTTCGGCGCGGGGGCCAGGAGGGTCAGGATGGCGGAACGACGGCCCGTTTCGCTGCGCGTTTCGGTCACCGATCGGTGTGACGAGCGGTGCCTGTACTGTAGGCCGGCGGCGGGGGTGACCTTGGTCCCGCGGCGGGATGTGCTCCGGTTCGAGGAAATCATACGTTTTGTGCGCGCTATCAAGGCCAACTTTGACCTTTCCAAGGTCCGCCTCACCGGAGGGGAGCCGCTGATACGGCGCGGCTTGGCGGATCTGGTCCGACGGCTCTCGCTGGAAGGCATCGGGGACCTCGCGCTAACGACAAACGGTCAACGTCTGGCCGACATGGCCGTGGCGCTTTGTCGGGCAGGCCTTCGCCGTGTTAACGTGAGTCTTGACACCCTCGACCGGACGACGTATCGGCGTTTGACGCGAGGCGCGAATCTGTCTCGGACGCTCGCGGGGATCGAGGCAGCCCGAACGTGCGGGCTGAAGCCGGTGAAACTTAACATGGTGGTCCTGAGGGGGATAAACGACCACGAAGTCGTGCCGCTCGCGCGGTTTGGCCTCGAGCGAGGCTGCGAGGTCCGGTTTCTTGAATTGATGCCGATTGGGGTGGCGGCCCCTTCTCACGAGCGGTGGTTCGTGTCTTCGGCGGAGGTGCGTGAGCGAGTGGCGAGGGCAATGGAACTGGTTCCGCTCGGGGTGGAGCCGGGCGGATCAAGCGGGTCTTTCCTCGCCCGTGACTCTGCCGGCCGCAGCGGCCAAATCGGCTTCGTGTCACCATGCAGTGTGCCGTTTTGCGAAACGTGTCGGCGGTTGCGTCTGACGGCGACAGGGCGCCTACTAGGATGTCTGGGGCAAACACGGGGGATCGACGTGCGGGCGCTCTTGCGTGAATCTGGGGAACGAGACGAGGCGCTGCTGTGCGGGGCTGTTGAAGAGGCGCTGCGCCTGAAGCGCGGAGGTCCGCGGTTCGCCGAGCAAGAACTGATGGTCCGCATCGGCGGATGATTTTCGTCTTGGCTGCGATTCGTGCGGCATGTGCTGGGTTGGCGCCCGCTCGCTAACCAATGAAAGGGGAACCGCCGTGACGGGCGAGTTGAGCCACACCGGGCCGGGTGGCGCGCCGCGGATGGTGGATGTTAGCGGCAAACCGGTCACGCGGCGGCGGGCCGTCGCCGAGGCGTACGTCACAGTAGGTCCTAGGATTGCGGCGCGGCTGCGCGAGGCGGGCGGACTGGCTAAGGGGAACGTTCTTGATACCGCGCGCCTGGCGGGCATCATGGCCGCAAAGCGCACGGCGACGCTCGTTCCGCTCTGCCATCCTCTCGCGCTTGACTCGGTCGAGGTCGACGCGGCGCTGGAAGGCGACCGTGTCCACATCCGGACGTGCGTCGCGGCCGAGTCCCGAACGGGTGTCGAAATGGAGGCCCTGACGGCCGCAGCCGTTGCGGCCTTGACGGTCTACGACATGGTCAAGTCCGCCGGCAAAGGGGTCGAGATCGGCCCCGTCAGGCTTGTGAAAAAGGAGGGCGGAAAGTCGGGGCGGTGGAGCCGCGAGGAGCAACCCGATGCCACGCGTTGACGCCCTGTGCACGAGCGAGCGCAAGGGGGAGCGTAAGCGGCCGGTGGCCTCGGCCTCGTTCCGTGCGGGCTGGGGCATCGAGGGCGACGCTCACGCCGGTCCATGGCACCGACAGGTCAGTCTCCTGGCCGCCGCGGACATCGAAGCGGTGCGTGCGGCGGGCCTGCCGGACATCATGCCAGGCGCGTTCGCCGAGAACGTCGTGCTCTCCGGCATCGACTTTGCCGACGTCGGTTTGGGAACCCGGATTCGTCTGGGCGAGGCGGTGGTAGTGACGATCGCGCAGATTGGCAAGCGATGCGAGGCGCCGTGCGAAATCGCGCGTCTCACGGGGGATTGCATCATGCCCCGTCGAGGTTTGTTTGCGCGCGTTCTGGAGGGCGGCGCGGTGAACGTCGGGGAGGTAGCCGACGTGGCCGTACACATCCCCCGCGAGCGCTTCCAGGCCGTCGTGCTCACCATCAGCGACCGTTGCGCGCGCGGTGAGACGAAAGACACGGCCGGGTCGGCCGTGGCCCGGCGTCTTGAAGAGGGACTCGGCACCCACATTTATCGCACCGAGGTGATCCCGGACGAGGCGGATCGCATTGCGGCGCGCCTGAAGCACTATGCTGACGGACACAGCATCGACCTGGTGGCGACGGTTGGCGGGACGGGCTTTTCGCCCCGTGACGTGACGCCGGAAGCGACGCGCGGTGTCCTGGAGCGACTGACGCCGGGGCTCGACGAAGCGATGCGTACGGCCTCGCTTGGCAAGACGCCGCATGCGGTTCTGTCGCGCGGGGTTTCGGGCCTACGCGGGTCCACGCTCATCCTGAACTTGCCGGGCTCTCGGCGTGGGGCCGTTGAGAATCTCGACGCCGTTCTCGCGGCGCTTCACCACGGACTGGCGAAACTGCGCGGCGACGCCGGCGATTGCGGCCGCCCGCCCCCCACCGACGGGAAAGTTGCGGGCTCGGCGGGGGAGAGCCCTGATGCGCGATGACCTGCCGATCTTCGGCGTCTGCGGGCGCAGCGGCGCGGGAAAGACCACCCTCATCGAGGCTCTCGTGCCGAGCCTTCTCTCGCACAACCTCTCCGTCGCCGTGGCCAAGCACTGGGCTCACGGCCTCGACGTGGACCACCCCGGCAAGGACAGCGACCGGCTCTTCCGCGCGGGCGCCGACGTTTTTCTGGAAGGTCCGGGGCAGGGCTTCGCACGGATCCATCCGTCGGGCAACGCCGGCCGCCCCGCCGGGCTCGAAGAACTTGCCCACCGATACGACTTGGTCCTCGTCGAAGGTGGCGAGCGCGTGGACCAGCCGAAAGTCTGGCTCCTCGCCGGGGACGAAACCGAGCCGCCCACCGGCGCGCGGAACGTCCTCGTAAGCCTCCCTCGCGACGCCGACCGCCTCAAGGAAACCCGCAGAATCCTGCGGGACTGGCTCTTTCGAACGTGGATGAAGACGCCCGTGTATGGCTGCGTTCTCATCGGCGGCCGAAGTAGCCGCATGGGAAAGCCCAAGCATCTCCTTCGGTCGGACGGCCGGACCTGGGTCGAGTGCGCCGTCGCCGCCTTGAGTCGCGTCGCCGACCGTGTCGCCGTCGTCGGCGCGGGTGAAGTGCCCGATGCGCTCCCCTCCATCACGCGCCTGCCCGACGCCCCGGACGCCGAGGGGCCGATGGCCGGCATCCTTGCAGCCATGCGGTGGGCCCCGTGGGTCTCATGGCTGGTTACGGCGTGCGACCTGCCCGGGCTCTCAACCGAGGCGCTTGAGTGGCTTCTGGCGACGCGGGCGCCCGGGGTGTGGGCGGCGGTTCCGTGCTTGCCGGGCGCGCCGGGCGTCGAACCGCTCCTCGCGCACTACGATTTCCGCGCCCGCGCGATCTTCGAACATCACGCTGCCGACGGCCGCTTCTCGCCCTCCCTCGTCGCCGAGCACCCGAAGGTGGTGACCTTCCCGCCGCCTGCGCACCTCTTCAGTGCCTGGGACAACGTGAACACGCCCGATGATCTCGCGCCGGATCGACCGGAAAATGAGTCCGACGGCTACCACTGAAGCGGCAGGGCTTGCACGCCGCTTCCCGCCTCGTGCACGCCCGGCTCGAGCGCTATGAGGGCTTCGGCGCGCGAGAAACCTACCAGGTCTGCGGACCCGCGGGTCTCGATCACCTCAACCACCCACACATCTTCCTCCCGGCGCAGGATGGCCGGGACGAAGGCCGTTCGGTTGCCCCGCACCTTTGTCTCGCCCGCGAGCGTTGCCGTCACGGCCGGAGGGACCGGATCGGGGTGGCCCATCATTTTCTTCAGCGCGGACCGGACGAACAGGTGGAAACCGACGATTGTGGAGACGGGATTGCCCGGGAGTCCGAAAACCAGGCCGCGTGCATGGGTGGCGAAAAGGGTGGGTTTGCCGGGCTTCATCCGCACGGTCGCAAAATGGATCGTCGCGCCCAACTCCCGCAAGGCCTCCGGCACGAGGTCCCACTCGCCCACGCTGACGCCGCCTGAAACGAGGAGGACGTCATGCCGGAGGCCTTCAGCGATCTTCGCCCGCAAGTCGGCCTCGTTGTCGCGCCCGACGCCCAGGCTGTGGGCCGGCACACCGGCCCCTCGGCAGCAGGCGAGCAGGCTCCAGGAATTTGCGTCTCGAATCTGCCCCGGGCCGGGAACCGCCGAGACCGGCACAAGTTCGTCGCCGGTGGCCAGGACAGCGACGGTCGGTCGCCGGCCGACGCGGACCCGCTCGCGCCCGACCGACGCGAGCAGGCCGATCTCGGGCGGGCGGAGCACGTGACCCGCTTCGAGCACCGTCGCACCCTTTCGGATATCTTCGCCGCGGACGCAGATGTTCCGGCCGGCGTCGAACCGGAGAATCCGGACGCGGCCCTCCGATAGCGCCTCGGTGTCCTCGACCTTGACGACCCGATCGGCGCCGGCAGGCACGGGGGCTCCCGTCATGATCTTCGCGCACGTGCCCGCCTCCACCGCCCGCGTCGGGGCCGTGCCGGCGGGAAGCACTTCAATGACCGCAAGTTCCACCGGCAGGTGGGCCAGGTCCTCGGACCGAACGGCGTAACCGTCCATCGCACTCTTGTCGAAGGGGGGCAGATCCACGTCGCTCGCGATGGGTTCGACGAGGACCGCGCCGACGCCTTCCAGGAGGGGGACCTCCACCGGCTCCGGGCCGGGTGTTTTCTCGAGGACGATCTGAAGGGCCTCGCTCGGATCGATCATGCGGGTTTGCCTCCGTACACGTCCAGCGACAGCGTTTTGAAAACCACCCAGATCGGTTCGCCCAACTCGAGACGCATTTCGCGAAACGACCGTTCCGTAATCAGAGCGATGATGGGGACGCCGACGTCAACCGTGACCCGGACACGGTCGGCTTCGACGGCGAGCCCGGCAACGTGCCCGGCGAAGCAGTTTCTTGCGCTTGAGGCGGGCGGCGTGCGGCTCAGGATGACGGTCCGCGGGTCGACGACCACGTGCGCGGGTCCTCGCAAAGGCGTGGCCAGGTGGAGCCGGCACCCCGGGGCGATGGGCATCACGGGTTCGCCCTCGGCCTCAACGATGGTTCCGCTGAAATGGTTGTCGGGCAGCGCATCGTGCAGGCGACCGTGGACCAGGCTCACACATCGGCCCGCCAGCCGGTATGCGGCATCGAGCCGGTGCGTGGTCACGAGGACGGTTGTGCCTCGCGCGGGCAGTTCGCGGATGATCCGCTCGACGTTCACCCGCTGCTGGGCGTCGACGTCCGCGAGCGGT
Source organism: Phycisphaerae bacterium (assembly GCA_035527275.1). Lineage (GTDB taxonomy): Bacteria > Planctomycetota > Phycisphaerae > FEN-1346 > FEN-1346 > DATLBA01. Next base: position 2,979 of record DATLBA010000005.1, on the reverse strand, counting down.
TCGTCCAGGAGCACCAGATCGGGTTCGACAACCAGCGCGCGTGCCAAGGCGGTCCGGCGTGCCTCGCCGGCCGAAAGCACCGGCGCCAACCAGTCGGCGGCGTGCGCCATCCCTACCGTTTCAAGCGCCGCGGCGGCTCGCCGGCGCGCTTCCTGTCGGCCGATGCCACGGGCCGTCAGACCATACGATACGTTTCCGAGGACGGTGGTGTGGAACATCCATGGCTGTTCCCGGACCATGACGACGCGGCGGCGGAGGCGTCGGTCGGCGGTGGGCGAATCGCCGACCGGCTCGCCCCAAAGCAGGACCCGGCCGGCCGTTTGCGGTTCGAGGAGGGACAGGACTTTGAGGAGCGTTGTCTTGCCGCTCCCGTTCGGTCCGACGACCACGCAGACGCTTCTCGTCCCCACCGCGAAGTGGTCGATGTCGAGAACACGGCGCGGCCCATAGTCCTTCGTAAGCCGGCGGATTTCGATCGCGTAGGCCGTCATGGCGTCGGTTTCTTGCGCAACCACAGGAACAGAAGGTTCACCGTCAAAGCGACGGTCATCAACACCAGCCCCAGGGCGATGCCGAGAGCAACCTCGCCCTTGGCGGTTTCCAGGGCGATGGTGGTGGTGACGGTCCGCGTATAGCCGCGGATGTTCCCGCCGAGCATCATGCTGATGCCGACTTCTCCGAAGACGCGTCCGAAGCCGGCCACCACGGCCGCCAGGAAAGCCCCGCGCCCTTCAGACAGGAGCGTCCGGGCCATGCGCCAGCGTCCGGCGCCGAGCGAGAGGGCGGTCAGGCGCACGCGCGGGTCCACCCCTTCGGCGGCGGCGAGCGCCAGCGCCGTGACGAGCGGCAGGGCTAGAACGAATTGGCCCATGCCGATGGCCGCGGGCGTGTAGAGGAGCCGCCATTCGCCCAACAGGCCGCGGCGCGAAAGGACGCTGTAGAGAACGAGCCCGATGAGAACGGTTGGGAGAGCCAGAAGGGTGTGCAGGACCGTCGTCAGGATTTGCTTGCCCCGGAAGCGGCCGAGCCCGATAGCGATGCCGAGCGGCACACCGCTGGCCGTCGCCAGAACCGTCGAGAGCGCGGCGACGCCCAGAGACAGGGCAACGGCGCTGAAAACCTCGCGGTCGAGCGACCCCAAGAGGCGCAGCGCTTCAGCGAGTTGCTCCAGCGTCCATCTCATCGTCTTGGCACGTGTTACTTTCCGTCGCCCTGCTGCTTCGGAGGCACCGCCAGCGGATGAAAGAGAACGGCGTCATCAACCCGGAAGTCGCCGATGATCTTCTGGCCCTCGGGCGAAGTGACCCAGGCGACCAGGGCCATCGCCCCCAGGTAGTTTGCGTCGCGGTGAATCGCCGGATTGACGGCGATGATGCTGTAGGGGTTCTCCAATGCCTCGGGGTCTTCGAAGAGGGGTTCCAGGCGCAGTTTCCCTCGCATCGCCAGGTAGGTGCCGCGGTCGCTCAGGCAGTAGGCGCCTCTTTCGTCGGCCATCATGAGCGTCGCGCTCATACCCTGTCCTGCCTCGAGGTACCAATCGCCGGTCGGCTCCAGGTCCGCTGCTTTCCAGAGCGTCATCTCCCTTTTGTGCGTAGCGGAATTATCGCCGCGGGAAACGAAAGCGGATTCGGCCTGGGCGATGCGTTTGAGGGCATCGGGGGGCCCGCTCGCCTGCCCGATCCCGGCGGGGTCATCCTTCGGGCCCAGGAGCAGGAAGTCGTTATACATCACGAGGCGCCTGTTGATGCCATAACCTTCCGCGACGAACGCTTCCTCGGCCGCGGGGTCGTGGACGAGCACGGCGTCCGCGTCGCCGTTTCGCCCGAGATTCAGGGCGCGGCCCGTGCCGACGGCAATGACGTGGACGGGGGCGCCCCACCATTGTTCGAAAAAAGGCAGGAGCCGCTCGAGGAGCCCGCTGTTTTCCGTGCTCGTGGTTGTGGCAAGCCGTATGACTTGCCTGTTGCCGGAATCGGTTTCGGGGGATCCGGCGGGTGGGTTTTCGTTGCACGAGAGGGCCGACAGCATCAAAGCGAGGCCCCCCATCATCATCACGGTTGCTCTTGCCGGCCTCATTGGCGCGTTCTTCTTTCGTTCCGAGTCGTCCCGCGCGCCGGGTTCATCAGGCCGAATCGCCACGCGGCGGTGTACACGTTCAACCGGCGTCCGCGTGCGAAGCCGACGACCGCCGCATCCGCCGATCGGGCGAGTTCAATCGCTCGTGACGTGACGGCGCCGCGGCTGACGACCGCCGGCAGACCTGCGCGAACGGCCTTGGCGACAATGTCGGAACTGGCGCGGCCCGTGGTCAAGAGTGCCGCGCTCCCGAGATCGACTCCCTGGCGCAGCGCGCCGCCGATGGCCTTGTCCACGGCGTTGTGTCGGCCGATGTCCTCCGCAAATACCAGAAGGGTTTGGCTATCGGTCAAGGAAGCGGCGTGCACGCCGCCCGTTTCGCGGAAAAGGACGGAGGCCTGCAAAAGGTCCTTCATCCGTGCGAGCAGGTCCTCGGGGGAGAACCGCGCATCGCTCGCCACGGGGGTCAGGGCCTCCGCTGCGGCCGACGCCCCGCTCCCACACCCGCTGCTGATGGCCACCCGCTCGCGGAAAAGGACGAGCCGGTCCGGGTCCACATCGGCCCGGATCTCGACGCGCCCGCCGTCCGGTGCGACGTTGCACTCGGTTATCGCTGCGGGATCTGCAATCAGGCCCTCCGTGCACAGAAACCCAAGGGCGAGGTCCTCAAGCCGGTCGGGCAGACAACTGGTGCGTACCAGGACACGGCCGTTCAGCACAAGTTCCACCGCGCGTTCGACGATGACGGTGTCGAACTCCCCGTCCGCGCCGACGCGCCACACGCGAGCCGTCCGCGTGCGCCCCAGGGAATCCTCGAAATCGCTCATGGCTCGGCTGTGCCTGAAGGTTGGACCTGCACCGCGCAGACCTTGAATTCCGGGATCTTTGCAACGGGATCGAGCG
>DATLBA010000004.1:0-60718 GCA_035527275.1 Phycisphaerae bacterium | reverse complement strand
TCGGAAAACCGAAAGCAGAATGGAGTCCCCCGAAATCCACAAGGCAAGGCTGCAGCGGCGCTATCGCTTCATCCAGAGCGGGGCAAGGAAGGCTTGGTTCAGTTCAATGACCTTGTCGGCCGCCTGTTTGACATGGTATGCCTTGCGGGAACAGGCAACCTCGACATGCTTGCCGAGATCGCGGACGGCCTCGATAACCTTGACGAAATCGCCGTCGCTGGACACCAGGACGGCTGTGTCATAGGCGTCGTGGAATGCCATCGAAAGCATATCGACGGCGATTGCAATATCAATGCCCTTCTCGACAAAGGTTTTGTCGCGCGGCTCCAGGCGTCCAAGTCGGATGGCCAGGTAGGGTATCCGGCGAAGACCGTCGAAGAACCTTTGCTGGTTGCGGGCCTGTTCAGGATTCTGGCTGGCTGGGACAGGTGCGTTGTAGTAGTAGGTCCGAATCAGGCGGCGACCATCGACCAGCCGCTCGATGAAGCGGTTGAAATCCAGGTCGGATCGCCCGGACTCGCCCTTGAGGCCGTGATACAGGTTGCTGCCGTCGATGAAGATGCTTACTCGGTCCATTTTGGATTCCATGAAACAACCGAGGGCTGCGGAGCAGCCCTCGGGAGGTCATAGACCCGCCTGCTCTGAGAGCCGACGGGGTGGTAATCCTTTGTTATTATACACCATATCGGCCGCCTGTCAAGTTGCAATAAACATTTCCGTGTTCGTGAGGTTGATGCTACTCTGGCCGAAGGCCGTGTCAACCGAATTCGCCGGGCAGGGGGAGAGAGTGATTGCGGCCCGAAGGGCTCCTACGAAGGAACATGGAGAAGTCGGATTGCGGATTTAAGGGCGGACGGCAACCCGGCGTCGTCCCGGCGCGCCGCTATCGTGATGGGGCCGGGCGAATATCACCTCCCCGCCCGCACGGACGAAATCCCTTGCGACTGGGACCGCGAGGATCGGTAGTCTGTAACCGCGAAGACCGCCGAGACCGTAGAGAACGGCGCGGATTGGGTAACGGCAGCGACTCGGCCGGTGGGTTCGGAAGCGGACCACGCGTCAGGCTGTATCTCACCCAACGTGGCAGCTCACGCTTATTTCACTTGAATTCAACGCCGGTCCCCTGTATCCTTACCTATATAATGCGATACGGATGTCCCTAGGAGCGGAGCCATCTGCCGAAGGTCCTTTACCCGCTCGCCTACGCGCCCTGAGCGGGAGAAGAGGAGGTGGATGATGATAAAGAAGATCATCAAGGTGAAGAACATTGGGCGGCTTGCCGACTGTACCCCGGCAGGGGATGTGGAACTCCGGAAGCTGACCCTTGTCTACTCCGAAAATGGTAGGGGTAAGACAACCCTTTCGGCTATCCTGCGCTCCCTGAAGACGGGCGAAAGCAAGTACATTGAGGAACGCCGTACGCTCGGCCAGGCAGGGCCGCCCGAAGCGTACATCCGGTTGGGGTTTGGCAATGCGACCTATAAAAATGGAACCTGGAGCGCGACGCTGCCCCAGCTAGCCATATTTGATTCTGATTTCATTGAGAACAATGTCTATTCTGGACGCCATGTCCATCACGAGCACAAGAAGAACCTGTGCACCTTCGCCATTGGCGAAAGGGGCGTGCAGATTGCCCGGAGAATCGAGGCGATCGACCGAGAAAGCCGAGAAAAGAGGAAAGAAGGCCGACGCTTGGAGGAGCAGATTAAGGACAGAATTCTTGGCGACATGAGGGCCGACACGTTCATCGGCCTCTCTCCTGATAACCAAATCGAGCGCAAGATAGCCGCGCAAAAACAGAAAGTGGCGCGTCTGGAAAAAGCCAGCGAAATAAGCTCAAAACCCGCACTTTCTGAACTCCCTGCTCCGGAAGATCCTACCGGCCCTACCGAGAAACTTCTACGCAAGACGCTTGAGGACGTAGCGAGAGACGCCGAAGAACGAGTGAAGCAGCAGGTGCAGCAATGTATGGATCGAGATGGGGAGGCATGGCTGAGCAAAGGGCTGCACTACGTCAAGGACGAGGCATGCCCGTTCTGTGGGCAATCCGTCAAAGGGAACGAGCTAGTCTCTGCCTATCGCGATTACTTCAGGGAGTCATATCAGGATTTCAAAGAGGAGATTAAAAGAGCGCAGAAAACCCTTTCAGAACAGCTTTCTGAGTTCGCCCTACGGAAAATTGGGAAAACCGTTCAAAACAACAAGGAGTTGGCACGTTTTTGGGGCGGTCTAAAGATAGCATCCTACTTCCCGACGCTTGATTTCGAAGGGATTCAAGACGCGTGCGACGAATTAGGACCACAGGTTCGCGCACACCTTTCCCAAAAGGCACAGACTCCTTTGGAAGTGGTCGAGGTGGCCGAGGCTTTCACAAACGCCAAGGCCGAATATTGGCGGGTATGCGGTCTGATTGGGGACTACAACGGGCACGTTCGGAAGGTAAACGGACTCATCGAAGCCGAAAAGCAGCGGACTGCGTCAGGCAACCTCGCGGAAGAGAAGAATCGCCTTGCGCGCCTTGAAAACATCAAGGTCCGGTATAACCCACATCTTGATACTCTCTGCACTAATTATCGCCGCGTCATGGCCGACTGGAAGTCGCTTCAGACCGAGAAACAGCGGAAGGAAGAAGAACTTCGCGCACTCACTCAGAAGATGCTTCCGGGCTACGAGGGAGAGATCAACGCGCTACTGGATCGCTTCGGCGCAGATTTCCGCATTTGCAAGATGCAGGGCAGTTATGCTGGGGGCCGCGCCAGTTCAAATTACTGCCTCAAAATCAACGGCGAGTCCATCGAGCTGGGCGACCCCAACAGCTGGGATGGAACGCCGTCTTTCAGAAACACGCTGAGCGCCGGAGACAAGGGCACGTTGGCCTTCGCTTTCTTCCTCGCGCGGCTCGAAAAAGAGCCGGACGCGGCCGGTAAGATTGTGGTTTTCGACGACCCGATATGCAGCCTGGACCGTCAGCGAAAAGCCCAGACGAGGTGCGAAGTTCTACGCGTTCTTTCGCGCGTCAACCAAGTAGTGGTAATGTCCCACGACCCATATTTTCTCCAACAGTTTTGGGGGGAGTCGGATAAATCGCGGACGAAGACACTTTGGATATTCAGGGAGGGAGTCAACAACAGCAACCTCGGACTGTGGGATATCGAGCAAGCAACGCAAAGCCATTACTTCCAGAACTACTTCGCCCTTTCTAAATACTTGGAGGAGGGAACACAGGACGATCTCCGTAGCACTGCCCGGCGCATACGGCCACTCCTCGAGGCGAACCTGCGCATGCGTTTCCCCCCTAAGTTCAAAGCAAATGAGTGGCTGGGCGATTTCATCAAGAAAATCCGGGGCGCGCGCCCTGGCGACAAACTAGCTGGCTGGAAAGAGCATCTCCAGGAACTTGAGGACATTAACACTTTCTCGAAGGAATATCACCACGACACTAACCCCGGGCAGGCAGAGAAGGCCCCTATCGACGACAGTACCCTCCGGGCGTTCGCCAGGCGGACGCTTGACCTCATTTCCGTTTGAGGGAATCGTGTGAACCCGGAGCCCGGAAACCGGCCCTTCGACCATGCTCGGGGTGAACAAGGCTATGCGTTGAGCGCTCCGGTCACGACTTGGCGCATGGTTTCGGCGGGCCCGGCTCCGTCCCAAGAGGCGGGACTACGCCGTGGCAAGGGCGGAGAGGACGGTTTCGCGCATCATCTGCACCGGCGCGGATTGCCCCGTCCACAACTCGAATTGTTCGACGGCCTGGCGGATGAAGTGGTTGATTCCTGCGACGGTGCGGCAGCCGGCCGCGCGCGCTTCCCGAAGGAGCCGCGTCTCGGCCGGATTATAAACGGCGTCGTACACCACCAACTCTTCCCGCAGCATTTTCTTTGGAACCGGCGAGGCGTCTGTGTTGGGGTGCATGCCGACGGGCGTGCAATTAAGAAGGATGTCGCACGGCTGGTCCTGGGTGGCGTCGATCGGGCAGGTTGAGGCCCCCGCGTCCCGCGCAAGGCTCTCGGCGCGCTTCGGGTCGATGTCGGTGATGGTGACCTCGGCGCCGGCGTCGGCGAGGCCGAATGCCATGGCCCGTCCCACGCCGCCTGCGCCGATCATGAGGGCGCGCTTGCCCTTGAGCCAGCCTTTGCCGACGACCGCTTCGATGGCGGCGATGCCCGCGGTGATATCAGTGTTGGTTCCGAAGAGCGAGCCGTCGGTCCGCCGCTGCACCGTGTTCATGGCCCCGATGCGGCAAGCAAGGGGATTAATCTCGTCCATCGCCCGCATGACGCTCTGCTTGTGGGGAATCGTGACGCTGTAGCCGTCGAAGTCGAACTCGCGGACGCCTGAGACGAACTTGGCGGCGTCCCCTTCCACCCACAGGGGCAGGTAAACGGCGTCGAGGTCCGTCTCGGCAAACGCGGCGTTGTGGATGCGCGGGCTCAGGCTGTGGCCCACCGGGTCCGCGATGACCCCGTAAACTTGCGTGCCCGGCCCGATGCGGCCGACGCGATACAGGTTGCACATCTCGCCGACGGTCACCTGGCCTGGGCCGGCCTCTCGTCCGCCGTTGTCCGCTGCGTAGGTCAGGAACCCTCCGAACTTCGGTGCGAGGATTCGGGTGAGGATTCCTCGCTCGCCCATCGAGAGGGCAATCGTCGGGACCGTCGCCTCCTTCAAGAGCCGCAGCACGGGGACGGTGTCCAGAATATGGTTGGCCGTCACGGCCACCTTGACGACGGCGGCGCCCATTTTGGCGAGCCGGGCGTGAATCACCGCCAGGTCCTCGGGGGTGCGCTCGAAGTTGTGGTAGGAGACGATGACGCGGTCGGGGGGCACGTCGCCGAGCGACCGGAGCGCGTCGTGCTCGACGTCGATGTAGCGGGCGCCGAGCCGCGCGGCCTGGCGAAGGGTTTCCAGGCGTTTTCCTTCGGGCCCATCGTATAAGCCGCCTTCGCGCCGCGGCCGGTAAGTGACGATGACGGGGCATGGCGAGTCGGCCAGAAGGCGCGCGAGGTCGAACTCGCACATGGCGTCGAGGCGGATTTCCGCCAGAACCCGGCCGGCCCGTCCCGAAGGCTCGGCCGCTCGCGCCGCCCGGATGAGCCCTTCACGGGCCCGGTCCGTCGTCTCCGGCATGAGACTGACGCAGAGCACCGCTGCTTCCTTTCGCGTCTCCTCTGGCGTTTGAGGCCGAAACGTTTCGCGCGAGAAATCAGAAGGTCGGCGGGGCCGCATGGCTTCGCGCCGGCCTTCGTGTTCCGATGGTCAACCCGCGGCGCGTTCGAGGTCGGCGAGGCGGCGGCGGAGGCGGCTGATTACGCGTCCCACCGTATTCCGATGGAGCGGGCCGTTGTCGGCCGCGCGGTGCAAGAGTTTTTCGCACCGGCGCAGCGCCGCGCGCGCCGCTTCCAGATTGCGGGCTTCGACCGACTCGAGAAACGATCGCCGCGCGGTCTGAATGCGGCTCTTGATCGTACGGTTTCGCGTGCGGAGACAGGTGTTCTGTCGCGCGCGTTTTTTGGCGGATAGCGAGTGCGCCATCGGGGTGCGTCTCCTTCCTGGTTGTTGCGACTACTGCTGGGCCTCGTCGGCCTCCACTTTACGGCGAAGCGACCCGAGGCGCTCGGCAGCGTCGAGGTATTGATAGTCCTGCTGGACGATGCGGCTGTAGGATTCGGTGGCTTCGGCCAGTTTTCCCTGCTTCTCCAGGGTCAAGCCCAGATTGTATTGCAGTTCCTTGGCCAGCGCGTCGCCCGACAGTTCGTATCTCTGAAGGGCGGTGTGAAACTGGTTCTGCGCTTCGGAGTAAAGTTCCTTGGCAAAGAAACACTTGCCCAGCATGTTCAGGGCCTGGACGGCCCGCTTGGGGTCGCGAAGGGCCTGCTGGAACGACACGATGGCCTCGTCGTGGCGGCCGGTGCGATACTGACGCAAGCCCAACTCGAAACGGATACCCAGGTCCGTCGGGTACTGCTTCTGCCGCTCCGTGTAAATCTCCAGTTCGAACGCATCGCGTTCACCCGCGATTTTTTTGTGCTCGGCCTTCAGGTCGGCCCGGTCCGGCTCGGCTTCGATCCGGCTGTCCAGGTCGCGTACCCTTTGCCGGTGCTGGGCCATGTGGATCTCGTCCATTCGGGCTTTGTAGCGATACTCGCCCGAGACGGCCAGGGCCCTCTTCAGCAGCGACATGGCGTCGTCGATGTTGCCGCGATGAGCCTGGCAATCGGCCAGCGCCTGCATCTTGACGGGGTTCTCGGCGTCGGCGTCGAGCGCGGCCTTGAGTTCCTCGTACTGGGCGTCGAGTTGCTCTTTGGTGCGGACCACCTGTTGGGTCGCGCTGGCGGTGGCGGTGCGCCGGTCGCGGATCATCTCGTGGAAATCCGAGACGGATTCGAGTTTTCCTTCCTCGATGCTGGCCGCTGCCGCCAGGTCCCGGGCGCGTTTGTCGAGCATCCGGTCCGACGGGTCGATTCTGATGGCCTGATTGAGGGTGTTGACGGCGTCCTGGTAGCGCTTGTGGCTCTCATACAGGTCGGCCAGGGTGGTGAAGATCTGCTTCTGCGGTTTTTTGGTGTGAAGGGTTTCTTCGGCGGCCAGTTCACCGAACCAGATTGCCATATCCGTGTAATTCTGACGCCGCGCCACCTGCATCATTTGTGTCAGGAGCAGGATGTTCTGCGGGTCGCGGGCGAGCGCCGCTTCCAGTGAGAGCATCGCGTCCTTGTTGCGTCCGAGCATCTGGGAGAAGGCGGCCTTCCACTGGCTGAAGACGCGGCCGAGCCCGGCCCCCTTGCCGGCGCTTCGGCGGCGCAGGGCCGCCTCCCTCAGGCCGCGATGGCCACGTTCAATATCCAGCGGATTGTATCGGAGCCCTTCCAGGTACAGGGCGATCGCGTAATCGTAGTTGCCGCGATTCGTCGTCTGCTCGGCGCGGTCGAAGCATCCCTCCGCCATTTTACGCACCTCGGGGGCAAGTTCGACCGCTTCTGCCTCTTCCGGGGCCGCACCCTGGGCGGAGGCGTCCGTCTCCGGCGCCTTTTCCTCGGGCTCTCTGCCGCCTTTCTCCGGCTCCGCCACCTTGCGCGTCTCCTTTTGGTGCTCTCTCGCCGCCTTTGCGGCCCGGCGCGAGCATCTCCTTGCAGGAATGTTCCAGTGTATGCTTTCAGACCGGTGTGTCAACCCAAAAGCGGCCTTGTAGAGGGCGTCGGCAAGCCTTATAATAAGAGATTGTGACGTGGCGCCGCGCATCGGCGGCGGTGCCCGGGAGGCCTGTGATGAGAATCCGCTTGTATCCCGGTCCGGTGCTCCGCGAACGCTCGGTGCGCGTTGAGGCGTTCGACGAGGACCTCGCCCGTCTGGCCGTGGAGATGACCCGCCTGATGCTCGAAAATCACGGGCTCGGCCTCGCGGCGCCCCAGGTCGGTGTGCTGAGGCGGCTGGTTGTCGTCTCGCCGGACGGCGGGCCCGGCCGCGAGGCCGTTCTCATCAACCCCGAGATTGTCCATTCGGAAGGCTCCGAGAGGGCCGACGAAGGGTGTCTCAGTTTCCCGGGCATTTACGTCAAGGTCAATCGCCATGCCCGGGTCGTGGTCCGCTACCAAGACGTGGCGGGGGAGGCGCACGAGATGGAAGCCGAAGGCCTTCTGGCACGCGCCATCGAGCACGAAGTGGACCACCTGGACGGCCGGCTGCTCGTGGACCGCATGTCGCAGGTTCAGCGGATGGCCAATCGCAGAAGGCTTCGTGAACTTACCCTTCGGTACGAGCGGCGACTCGCTCAGGCGGAAACCCGTTCGGCGGGCTAGCATCGGGAAGGCCCATGCGAATCGTCTTTGCAGGATCGGGAACCTTCGGACTGCCCACGCTCGGCGCCCTGGTCGAGGGCGGCCAGGAAATCGTTCTGGCGGCCACCCAACCCGACCGCCCGGCCGGGCGGGGCCGGGCCGTCCGAGTCGGGCCTGTCAAGCGATTCGCGCGCGATCGGGGCATTCGGTTCTTTCAGCCCGAAGACATTAATTCCCGCCCCGCCGTCCGCCGCATCCGCGACGCACGGCCCGACCTGCTTCTGGTGATTGCGTTCGGTCAGAAGATCGGAAACACAATCCTGAAACGCCCCCGCTACGGGGCCGTCAACCTCCACGCCTCCCTCCTGCCGAAATACCGCGGCGCCGCCCCCGTCAACTGGGCTATTATCAACGGCGAGGCCGAGACCGGCCTGACCGTCATTCGGATGACCGACCGCATGGACGCCGGCGACATCCTCGGCCAGCACGCCACCCAGATCAGCCCGAACGAGACGGCCGGGGAACTGCACGATCGCCTGGCGAGGCTGGGGGCGAGGCTGGTTACGGAAGTCGTGCGGGAATTAGTGCTCGACGAAATCCATCTGCGCCACCAGAATGAAACCCAGGCCACTTTCGCCCCGCGGCTGAAGAAAACCGACGGCCGGATTGACTGGGACCGCCCGGCCGCCGACGTTTACAATCAAATCCGCGGCACAACACTGTGGCCGGGGGCCTATACCCATTGGCGGCGACGGTCCCCCAAGGGACCGCTGCGCCTGGTCATCAATCGGGTGAGCCGGACGGAGACACGCGCCGGCGAGGCCAAACCCGGAACCATCCTGGCCGCCCAGGCGGGCGGGATTGACGTGGCCGCCGCTACGGGGGCGGTACGCATCCTCGAACTGACGCCGGCCGGAAAATGCAAGATGAGCGCAGCGGATTTCCTGAACGGTTACGCGCTGCGGGCGGGCGCGCAACTGGTGGGGGCTGGATAGCACGGCGTCTTGTGATCAATCGCACCCTCATTGCGCTGAATAACTGGGCCGTTCGCCTTCGGCGGACACGCTGCAGGCCCGAGGGGATGCTCGTCCTATTTTCGCGATGCCTCCAGCGGTCCACCTGCGACCAGAAGGTCGTCGAGGACCCGGCGAATTGTCGGCGATGCGGCAAGTGTGTGGTGAGGCAGTTTGTTGAACTGGGCGAAAAGTGCGGCGTCCGGGTATGCGTGGCAACCGGCGGCCGAGAGGCCGCACGCCGCGCCGCCCACCCCTCCGTCAAGGCCATCGTTGCTGTCGCTTGTGACAAGGAACTTCGCGCGGGGCTTTTCGCTTCCCTGCCCAAAGCCGTCCTCGCCCAGACCATCCAGTGGCCTTGCGGGCCCTGCAAGGATACAACGGTCGAGTTCGACCGCGTCGAGGAGGCCGTCCGGTGGTTTCTGAGGTGAGCGGCTTCGGTTCCTCCGCCCGCGCCGCCGCGCTCGAAGCCTTGTGCCGCGCCGAGCGAGGCAAGGGGTTTCTCCGCGATGCGCTCCACTCGGTTTTCGACGAAACGGGCCTGCCGGAGCGTGACCGCGCCCTGGCGACCCAGTTGGCGACCGGTGTGGTGCGGCACCGTCGGACGTTGCGGCTGATTCTGAGTCACCTCCGCGGCAGGCGCAAGCGCGCTTCAGCCATCCAGCCGGTGCTCCTCGCCATTCTCGAACTCGGCGCCTTTCAACTCACTTTTTTGGATCGGGTTCCCGCCTATGCGGCGGTGAACGAGGCCGTCGAGGCCGCTCGGGCGACCGTGCGCGGTCGCCGCGCCGACCGCACCGCCGCATTCGTCAACGCGATGCTCCGAAGCCTGGAACGCCTCGTGGACCACCGCGACCCCGCAGGCCGTCCCGCCCGCAATGCCGTCCCTCATCCCGACGGCGGCATCGTGCGGCTCAAGGCGGCGGTTCTTCCCGATCCGGCCGACGGCCGACCGGCTTTTCTCGGCGCGGCCTACTCCTATCCCGACTGGCTCGTGGCGCGATGGCTCAAGGCGTTTGTGGACGAGGCGGAAAGCGTCTGCCGCTGGAACAACCGCCGCCCGCGCACCTTTGCACGCGTCAACCCGATGCGGCACGATGCTGAGGAATTGCTGCGGGCGCTTCAGGCCGAGGCGCCCAGCGTCCACCCTGGCCCACGCGCGGGCAGCCTCGATGTCTCTGACCTGCCGGCGGCCCGCCTGGGAGCCCTCGTCCGAGAGGGGGTACTGACCGTCCAGGACCCGTCGGCGATGGCTGCCGTCGAGGCGCTCGCGCCGGCCGCGGGCGAGGCAGTGCTTGATTTGTGCGCCTCGCCTGGCACGAAGACGACGCAGATGGCCGAGGCGATGGGCGACCAGGGCTGCGTAATCGCCTGCGACCGCAGCGAAGAGAAACTCCGGCCACTCCGCGACGTTGTGACACAGCGCTGCCTTAAGAGTGTGGCGGTCTGCCTGTCCGGCCGACTTGATGAAGTGACGCCTAAAGACGGCTTCGATGCCGCCATCGTGGATGTGCCGTGCTCGAATACGGGTGTGCTGGCGCGGCGGGTCGAGGCGAGGTGGCGGCTTCGGCCGGCGGACCTGGAGGAACTCCCCCGGCGGCAGTCGGAACTGCTCGCCCGCGCCGCCGAACAGGTTCGTCCCGGCGGTCGGCTCATCTATTCCACCTGCAGCCTCGAGTCCGAGGAAAACGACGATGTGATCCGGGGCTTTCTCGGAGAGCGCGCGGATTGGGTCCTGCGCCGCCGAGAACTGATCTTGCCGAGCCCCGACCACGACGGCGCCTACTGGGCCCTCCTTCACCGCCAACAAATGGGGTCTGACCCCCATTTTTCGCGAGGAGGTTTTTAGGTAGTCTCCTATCCGCCCCGCGTTAGAATGTCGGCATGGAACCTGATGTAGCGACACCACAAGCGGCGGCCTACCGCCAAGCCGCCTTGGGCGCGTGGGTCGGCATTGTCGGCAACGTCTTCCTCGGCGCGGCGAAACTCGTTGGCGGCATCCTCGGCACGAGCAGTGCGCTGGTGGCGGATGCAGCCCACAGCCTGAGCGACAGCATTTCGAGCATTGTCGTCCTCTGGGGCCTGAGGCGGGCTCGCCGGCCTGCCGATGAGAAGCACCCCTTCGGTCACGGCAAAGCGGAGTTTATGGCCGGCCGAACCGTGGCCGTCATGCTTGTCCTCCTCGCCATCGTGCTCGGTTATCGGGCGATTGCCAAGATCCTCAACCCGCCGCCCGAAGACTTCCCCAAGACGTTCGCCCTGTGGTTTGTGCTGGCCAGCATCCTGATCAAGGAAGGGATGTACCAGTACAAGTCCCGGCTGGGGCGACGGCTCAGGTCCGAGAGCCTGTTGGCCGACGCCTGGCACCATCGCAGCGACGCGTTCTCGAGCGCCTGCGCCATGGCCGGCATCTCGGCGGCCCTGGTGCTCGGCCACGAGTGGCGGATCCTCGACCCCATCGCCGCCCTGATGATCGTGCTGATTATTCTCGGCGTGGGCGTAAAAGCGCTCTTCCGCACGGGCTCGGCCCTCATGGACGAAGCCGCCGATGCTCAGACGCTTGAAGCCATCCGGCGCGCGGCCCTGACGGTGGACGGCGTTCTGGGGACCGAGAAACTAATCAGCCGCAGAAGCGGCCTCGAAACCCACGCCGAACTCCACGTCGAGGTGGACCCCGGCATGCCGGTCGGTAAAGCCCACGAAATCGCCACCAAAGTGACCCGCGCCATCTGCCGCGACGTCTCCAGCGTCTCCCACGTCACGGTGCACATCGAGCCGTATTACCCCGGCGATCACTGAGCGGCACAAGCGAAGCGAGGCGAGAGCACGAGGAAGCAGGGGCCGTTCCGATGGAATGCGGGGCATCGGCAGTGGACTTGGCGCGCGGACCGAACCGCGTGGGGTGCAGTAATCTTGTTCCGTCCGACCCGCTGACTCCCGGAGGTTCCTGGCGTCCTACTCCGTCTCGATCGTGATCTTGTGCCTGACCGGCACGAACGCCTTGCGGATGGCCTTGACGACTGCGTGGTACCTGGCCAGGAGTTCGGCCTTCAGGACCGTGACGGCCGCGAGGTTGGATTCCCTGATGAGCCAGGTCTCGTAGTTCTGTTTCTGGGCGACCAGTCCATCCACCTTCCGGAAGGTGTCCGAGAACGGATTGTCAAAGAACTCATCGGACAGGTTGATTCCTTCCTCGAGTTGTGCTCGCGTGAAGGTCTTCGACGCCTTGCCCCAGGTGACTTTGGCCCTGGCGCTCTTGAGGCCTGTGACGACGAGCATCAGGCGGTTGAGGTCGTTGTTGAACGGGAGAAACGGGAGGATGCTCCGTTGCGAGTTGGGCGACTTCTCGTCGCCGAACAGGCAGAACGGGTAACGAACGCTCTCGAGTTCCACATTGCCGCCGCTACACGACAGGACCGTGTGGCCGTCGGTGGCGGTTGCCTTTCCGGCCATGTCGATGGTGATGGTGCCGATGTTGCCGTCAAGGCCCATGGCTTTCAGAAAGACGTAGGCCATGATCAACTGCCCGTTGGCGGACGGGTGGAGCCCGTCGACGCCGCAGACGTGGTAGCCCCTGCCGTAGGCGGCCTTGGCCTTCTTCATGACTGCCATCATCTCATCGTGGATGTTGGCGAAGGGCATGCCCTCGGCGGCGGCCACGTCGCGCGCGATGTCGCGAAGGTGAGCGAGGGTCTGGTTGTACACGTCGGACGGTCTGGGCCAGTAGTCGATGTCCACGCAACCCGGCGACCCCACGACGACGGTTACGCCCGCCTTTTTGAGGTCCGCGACGATGGCCTGCATCGGCTCGCGGTAACTCTTGCCGATGTCCTCGTTGTAGGCCTGGTACCTGCCGTCGTTCATGCCGTAGCAGGTGGTCACCACGTCGGGTCTGAACGGGATGAGGTCCCGATTCATGCGACGGTGGAACCCGCTGGCGGTCTCATCGTCACAGCCTAACTGGATGGTCCGAAGGTCCAGTTCCGGCACGCAGACGGTCAGGTACATCTCGATGAATCGGGAGTACTGTTTCTGCTCGGTGATCGAGTCGCCGACGATGGCGACGCGGTCGCCCTTGTTGAGAAGCCGTTTCTGGGCGGCACCGGCCTGTGGGGCTCGAAGGATGACGGGCGCCACCAACGTCCCGACGGCTAGCAGCACGGCGAACATACGCACAAGACAAGTGGGCCGACGGGACAAACGAAACATCCGCTTCTCCTTTTGCTTTGGTTGGTTCCCAGCGGGACCGGCACCCACCCGTGCGAGCCTCAGTTGACCTTCCGTAAATGGTACGCCGCCGTGCCCAGGCCGACCGCTTCCAGCCGCTCGATCTGAATATACGGGTCTTTCCCGTGGACGCGCTCGAACAGGTGCCGCCCTTCGACGAGTTTTCGCCCCTTCGGCAGGCTCCCCCGGAGCGGCTCCCCGTCGCGCGTCAGGTCCAGGCTCGCCTTCTCGACGGCAACGATGTTCTCCGACGCCAAAATCCCCACGTCCGGAATCATCGGTCGCATCGAAAAGCCCCAGCAGTCGCACAGCATCGTGATGCTCGTCAGAAAGTTGATGTGGAGGGTTCTTTCGGGGTCGAAGGTGCGGAGGACTTCCTTGGCGGCCAGGGCCAGGCCGTGCTGAAAGGGGACAAATCCGCCGCCTTTGATCTTGATGGCGTCTTTTGGGCAGACGATCACGCAATGGCGGCAATAGACGCAGTTGTGGTAGAAGATCTCAAGCCGGTCGTTTTTCCATTGGGCGGCGCCGCGCTCGCACGCCTCGACGCATTTCTTGCACGCGATACAGAGTTCCGGGTCCCAGACGAGGCCGCCTTCCAGGTGGTGCAGCGCGCCGCGCGTGTTGGTCGTGACGCACCCCATCGCCAGGTTCTTGCACGCCCCGCCGTAGGCGCAGTCGCCGTGGCCCTTTAGGTGACTGAGGTTGACCAGCGCCTCGGTGTCCTCGATGTTGCCGCACACCTCGATTTCGCGGAGCGTCTTGTAGCGGACCTTGTGCGTGTAGAAATACCGGTCGTTGACGCCACCGGCCCCGACGAGCGGCGCCCCCAGCACCTCTTCCGTGTAACCGCGGGCCGCCGCCTGATGGATGGAGGACGAGCCGTCGGTGACGAAAACTTTGCTCGCGCCGGCCTCCTTGATTCTTTCGACAAGCAGGCGGACGAACAGCGGCGGGATCGTCGTGTACCCCAGGTGGCCGCCGATGTGCATCTTGACGGCGACCGTCGCGTCCCGGCAGACGCGCTTCATCGGCAGCCGGTCAAGCGTCCGTAGGAATTTCGCCGGGAGGCTCGCCTCAGCCTCCAGGCGCTCGACGTCCGCCGAGGCGAACCGGACCGTTGAGGCACTTTTAAATCCGGCGGATTTCGACCGTTTCGTTTTGCGCTTAGTGCTTTTCTTCGCCACAGCCACACACCTCCTGTCTGGACATTCCTCGCGCCTAGCCTGAACGGGTGGTTACATTACAGGCGGGAAGGGGCGGGTTCAAGCTCCGGCTGGCTGGCTGGTGTGATGAGCGCCACGCTCACGGAAGCGTCTTGCCGTCCCGGGCTTGACGGCGGCGCCTCGCGCCGGGCCTTCACCATCTGCCGGAGCGCAAGTGCGATCATCGCCAGGAGGCTCAGGACCAGGAAGAGGAGAAACAGCCACTGTTTCGTCGCCTGTCGCATGCATGAACCCCGTTGCGGGCGATTTCGATTTGCCTGCGCTTCAGCGCGGCACAGAACATTCGACCGCTCGCGCGGTCGGCTCGAAAAGCGTCCCCTTGCACGCTGTGAGTATCATAATCCCCGCTGGCCGGCGGTTCCAGGGACTTGCTGCAATTCTGGAGAACCTTTTGGCTCGGTCCGGAGACACGGCGGTGTGATTCGCACGTTGTGGGCCGGCGGAGGCGGCGTTATACTGGGCGCCGATGAGCAAAGCGCGGTTCGCCTATCCTGTTTGCCTGAACGTGGTCGGCCAACGGGCGCTTGTGGTCGGAGGCGGGGACGTGGCGCTTCGAAAGGCCCGGGCACTGGCGGGCGCGGGAGCGTCCGTCCGCGTCGTCGCGCCGGCACTGGCTGCGGCGTTCCGGAGCGACGGGCGCTTCGACCTCGCCGAGGAGACGTACGGGAAGCGCCACTTGGAGGGTTGCCTGCTGGCGGTTGCGGCGACGGACGATGAAGAGGTCAATGCCCGCGTTGCCGCCGACGCGCGGGAGGCGGGCGTCCTGGTGAACGTCGTGGACCGGCCGGCGCTTTGCGACTTTATTGTTCCCGCGCAGATCGAGCGGGGCCTGCTTCGGATTGCGATCACGACGGGCGGGGCGGCGCCGGCGCTGGCACGCCGCATCCGCGAGCGGCTCGAAAAAGAGTTCGGGCCGGAATACGAAACGTACCTGGCTGTCATGAAAGAGGTGCGCGAGGAACTGAAGGCCCGAAACCTTTCGCCCCAGGTCCGCCGCCGCCTCTTCGAGCGCCTCGCCGAGGACGACATTCTCGCCGCCGCCAGGGAGGGCGCCGACAAGGTGCGAATAGTTATCCGCGCAGCGATCCTGAAAACATTGGGAAAAGGGCCGGCTTAATATACTGCAATCTCAAGTTGACTGACTTTTTGGCGGGTTTGAGGCGATTCTGAAGAAGAAAGGGGCGATCCCCGCCTGCCGGCCCTCTCAGCGCGCCCTTGACAGCCCCGCCCTGCTCTGCTACACTCCCGCCGCCTGACCAGGATGATGCGTTTCCTAGGGGGTAGCCAGCCCGCCGATGGTCGGCGGGATGGGGCTCCGGCGAAGCGGCCGCTGAGTCCAAGCCTCGGAAACGTCAATGTCGAAACCGACGCCGCGCCTATCCGACGGCACAAAAAGCGTGTGCGGGGTGGCCGCGATCCAAAAACCGCGAGTGAAAGCGGCGGCGCGGCGGTCGAGGGCAAAGGCACATGCCATGGCGAAGCAACTGGTGTCCGACTGGTTTAGTGAACCGTTGACCGGTATGCCGGCCCGCGCGCTGATGTACGCGACCGGCACGGTGTCGCCGGAGGACATGGACAAACCGTTCATCGGCCTGGTTTCGAGTTTCACGGACCTGATTCCCGGCCACGCGCACATGCGGCGTCTGGAGCGCAAAATCGAGCATGGCATCTTCGCCGGCGGCGGCGTGGCGTGGCTGTTCAGCGTGCCCGGCATCTGCGACGGCATCGCCATGGGCCACTCCGGGATGCACTACAGCCTCCCCAGCCGCGAACTCATCGCCGACATGGTCGAAACCATCACCCGGGCCCACCGGCTCGACGGGCTTGTGCTGCTGACGAATTGCGACAAGATTACGCCCGGGATGCTGATGGCGGCCGCGAGGCTCGACGTTCCCGCCATCGTCGTCACGGCCGGACCGATGCACTCGGGCAACTACAAGATGGAGCGCCTGGACCTGGTCCACGACACGTTCGAGGCCGTCGGTCGCTACAAGGCGGGCGAAATCACCGAGGAGGACCTCCGGGCGCTGGAATGTGAGGCCTGTCCGGGCGGCGGATCGTGTCAGGGCCTCTTTACGGCCAACACGATGGCGTGCGTCACCGAGGCGATGGGCATGAGCCTGTCCTACTGTGCCGCGGCGCTCTGCGACTCGGCCAAGAAGGACCGCATCGCCTACGCTTCGGGCAAGCGAATCGTCGAACTGGTCGAGGAAGGCGTCACGACGCGTAGAATCCTGACCCCCGAAGCGATGGCGAACGGCATCGCGGTGGACATGGCTCTGGGCGGCTCGACAAACACCGTTCTCCACCTGATGGCCATCGCGAACGAGGCGGGGGTGAAGTTGGAACTCGAAACCTTCGACGAGATCAGCCGCCGCACGCCGCACCTGACGAACTTCCGCCCCGACGGCGACATGATGATGGAGGATTTGGACCACGCTGGCGGCATCCCGGCGGTGCTGAAGCGGCTCAAGGACCGCCTGAACGACTGCCCGACGGTAAGCGGCCTGACGACGCACAGAATCGCCGACGCGGCCGCCGTCCACAGCGACGACCTGATTCGCCCGCTCGACCGGGCGTATCACGCCGAGGGCGGCGTCGCGGTCCTTCGCGGCAACCTTTGTCCGGACGGAGCGGTCGTTAAACAATCGGCTGTGCCGGATTCGATGCGAAAGTTCACCGGAAAGGCTCGCGTCTTCGACAGCGAGGAGGCGGCCAACAAGGCGATTCTCGATAAGAAAATCAAGGCGGGCGACTTCGTGGTCATCCGTTACGAAGGCCCCGCCGGCGGGCCCGGCATGCGCGAGATGCTAACCGCCACGGCGGCGCTAAAGGGCCTCGGTATGATGGATTCGGTGTACCTGGCGACCGACGGGAGGTTTAGCGGAGGCACCCGTGGGCCGTGTATCGGCCACGTCAGCCCCGAGGCAATCGAAGGCGGGCCGATTGCCCTCGTCCAGGACGGCGACGAGATTCACGTGGACCTCAGTAAACGCCTCCTGGAACTGGAGGTGGACGAGGCGGAACTCAAGAAACGGCGTGCGGCATGGAAAAAGCCGGAGCCGAGGATTAAGACGGGCTACCTCGCCCGCTACGCCCACATGGTCACCAGCGCGAGCACGGGAGCGATTCTCACTAGCCGCGAGCGCCGAAGCGAGCGGTAAAGGAAATTAACCTTACCCGGTGGTGTAATTGGTAACACAGGAGGTTTTGGTCCTCCCATTCCAGGTTCAAATCCTGGCCGGGTAGCCACCAGTTAGCCGCCGAGCTTGTTCGGCGCGGACGCAAACGCGAATGGCACAACGACCGACCAAAGCCCTGATTCTGGCCGCGGGGATGAGCACGCGGATGAAGTCGGCGCGCTCGAAGGTGCTGCACGAGGTGTGCGGCAAGCCGATGCTGGCCTATGTCCTCGACGCCTGCCGCGAGGCCGGGATCGGTGACCTTCTCGTCGTCGTCGGCCACGCGCGCGACCAGGTCATGGAAGCCTTCGCCGACGCGGAGGACATCACTTGGGTCGTCCAGGAACCGCAGCAAGGCACGGCCCACGCCGTTATGGTCGCGCGCGAGTCTCTGGAGGGCTTCGACGGTGACCTGGTTGTCCTGGTCGGCGACGCGCCGATGCTCCGGGCCGAAACGTTGACCATTCTGCTTGAAACTCACCGCCGGGAAAGCGCCGACGTGACGCTTGTGACGGCGATGCTGGACGATCCGAAATGGTTCGGCCGCATCGTCCGCGACGCCGAAGGGAACGTCGAGCGTATCGTCGAAGCCGGAGACGCCGGCGAAGAGGAACGGGCCATCCGGGAGGTGAACCCGTCGTTCTACGCGTTCCGGTGGCCGGCGCTCGATGCGACCCTGGACCGCATCACGAACGAGAACGCGAAGGGCGAATATTATCTGACGGACGCCATCGAACTGCTGATTCAAGGCGGCGCCGAGGCCACCGCCGTCGCCGCCGCGATGCCCGACGAGGTCCAGGCCGTCAACAGCCGCGAGGACCTGGCTCTGGTGACCGACCTGATGCGCCGGCGCATCCTGAAGCACCTGATGGACGAGGGCGTGACGATCGAAGCCCCTGCCGGCATCCACGTCGATCACGACGTGACCATCGGCGCGGATACGGTCATCCGCGCAGGAACGGTGATTGAAGGGCCGACGCGCATCGGCCCCCGCTGCCGCATCGGGCCGTTGGCGCACCTTCGGCCCGGAACGGTGCTCGAAGAGGGCGTCGAGGTCGGCGCCTACGTGGAGACGAAGAACGCTCATCTGGGACCGGACGTTTGCGCGCGGCACCATGTGTACTTGGGCGACTGCGAGGTCGGTGCGCGGACGAACATCGGGGCGGGGGTGCTGACAGCCCACTCGGACGGCGGGGAGAAATATAAGATCAAGATCGGCGCGGACGCCTCCATCGGGGCCGGGACGATCCTGGTGGCCCCCACGTCGGTAGGCGACGGTGGGCGGACGGGGGCCGGCAGCGTCGTCACGCGGGCCCATCCCGTTCCGCCGGGCGCGACCTACGTCGGCGTGCCTGCCCGGCCCTATGAGCCCAAGCCGCGGGAGACCGAGTAATGGACGAACTAAAGATCTTTTCGGGAAGCGCGAACCGGCCGCTGGCGGAAGCCATCGCTGCCTACCTCGGCAAGCCGCTCGGCAAGGCGCCCGTCACCCATTTTCCGGACGGCGAATCATTCGTCAAGATTGACGAGGACATTCGCGGGCGGGACATCTTCATCGTCCAGCCGACCTGCGCGCCGCAGAACGACAATCTGATGGAACTGCTTTTGATGATCGACGCGGCCCACCGGGCCAGCGCCGAGCGCGTGACGGCGGTGATTCCCTACTACGGCTACGCGCGGCAGGATCGCAAGGACGAGGGGCGCGTGCCCATCAGCGCGAAACTCGTGGCAAACATGCTCGAGGCGGCCGGGGCCGACCGCATCCTGACGGTGGACCTGCACGCCTATCAGATCCAGGGTTTCTTCGACATTCCGCTCGACCACCTGCTGGCCGAACCCGTCTTTGCCAGGCATTACCGGAGCCTCGGGGTCGCGGACCTGACGGTGGTGTCGCCGGACGTGGGAAACGTGAAGATCGCCCGCGTGTACGCGCAGATTCTCGGCGGAGACCTCGCGATCGTCGACAAAGAGCGCCTGTCGGGACAGTCGGTGCGGGCGGCCGCGCTGATCGGGTCGGTCGAAGGACGCAACGTCCTGATGGTGGACGACATGATTGCGAGCGGTTCGACGGTGTCGGAAGCATCGGTGCTTCTGAAAGAGTACGGCGCCCGCGACATTTACGTGGCCGCGACCCATCCGGTTTTCTGCGAGGGGTCGGTCAAGCGTCTCGCCAAGGCGCCGATCCGCGCCATTGCGGTGACCGACTCCATTCCGCTCTGCGAGCGGGCGAAGAAACTCGACAATATCCACGTGCTCAGCATCGCGGAACTGTTGGGCGAAGCCATTCAGCGCATTCACCAGCACCGGTCCGTGAGCGAATTGTTTGACACAGTGAAACCGGAACGCGCCGAAAAGGCGTGACGGAAAGGAGCCGGACGTGCCGACCGCCAGCAAAACGTTCCACGCAAAGAAACGGAAAGCGAACGGAACCCGGGCCTGCCGCCGCCTGAGAGCCGAAGGCGAAGTGCCCGCGGTCCTTTATGGCCACAAGGAAAAAACGGAGGCTGTTCAGGTCTCTTACGAAGAACTCGAAGGGGCCTTGCGCCATCACGGCCGCATGTTCGAACTCAACATCGGGCACAAGAAAGAACCGGTGCTCCTCAAAGAGGTCCAGTACGACGCTCTGGGGACCCAGATCGTCCACGCCGACTTCCAGCGCGTCGCGATGGACGAGAAACTGACCCTCGAGGTCCCGATTACGCTGAAGGGTAAACCGAAGGTGGAGCACGCCGTCCTCCAGCAAACGCTCGGCGCCGTCGAGGTCGAGTGCCTGCCGGGCGACATCCCCGAGGAGATCATCGCCCAGACGGCCGACATGGAAATGGGCGACACGGTGCACGTCTCGGACCTCGATGCGCTGGAAGGCGTCAAGGTGCTGACGGACCCGGAGACGATTGTGGCAGCGCTGACAGCGGCGGCAGCCGAGGCCGCCGTGGAAGAGGAAGCGGCACCGGCCGCCGAGGCCGAGGAGCCCGAACTCGTCGGGCGAAAGGAGAAGGAGGAGGCCGAGGAACCCGAAGAGGAACGGGGCCCTCCGCCGAAGGCTTCGGCCCGCAAGCGGGGTCAGTAGGCCCCTGAATCGCGGGCAGACCTGCTCCGATGAAACTGATCGTGGGATTGGGTAATCCGGAGGTCCGATACGCCGAGACGCGGCACAACATCGGCTGGCGCATCGCGGACGAACTGGCCGACCGGGTCGGCGCCGGACCCTGGAAACAGAAATTCGACGCCGAGGTGGCCGATCCCGACAAGTCGGGACTGGACCGGCGGAAGGTCGTTCTAGCCCGGCCCTTGACCTACATGAACCGGTCCGGCGTGGCGGTGCGGCAACTGGTGGACTTCTGGAAGGTCGAAAACGAGGACCTGCTGGTCCTGGTGGACGACCTGAACCTGGAGTTGGGTCGGATTCGGATCCGCGGGAGCGGGTCCGACGGCGGGCACAACGGACTGGCCTCGGTGATCGAGCACCTGGGCCACGAAGCGTTTTCGCGGCTTCGGGTGGGCGTCGGGCCGGCCCCGGCTGCCGAACAGCCCGCCATGGCGGGCAAGCACGCCGAGTTCGTGCTGTCGCCGTTCACACAGGAAGAGAGGCCGGCGGTCGCCGAGGCGGTGGCCCGAGCGGCCGACGCGGTGGAATGCTGGATAACCGAGGGTCTTGAAGCGGCCATGAACCGGTTCAACCCGGCAAGCGAAGCCTAGCAGACATTGGAGGCAACCAGGAAACGTATGGCGAACGAGAGCGAGATTCGCGTGTATGAGGCGATGTTTCTTGTGGACCCCGGCGACGCCGCCGCCTGGGACGACCTCTCGAAACATCTGACGGGGATTCTGACGCGCCACGGCGCCGAGGTGGTCGGCATTACCCGGTGGGACGAGCGAAAACTGGCCTACCCGATCGGAAAGCGGAAGCGCGGCACGTATGTGTTGAGTTTCTTCTGCCTGACGGACGGCAGCGCCGTGGTGGAGATCGAGCGCGACTGCCAACTGTCGGAGAAGGTGCTGCGGGCGATCGTCCTCCGAGCCTCCCACTTCACGGTGGCGGATATGCGGATGCAGTTGGGCGAGGACGTCCACGAGGAGGTCGCCCAAAAACTGGCGGCCGCACTCGATGAGAAACCGGCCGACGAGCCCCAGGCCGCGGCGCCCGACGAAGCCGACGAGCCCCAGGCCGCGGCGCCCGACGAAGCCGACGGGCCTCCGCCGTAGGCTTCTGCCCGCAGGCGGATGGAGGCGGACTAGTCCCGATGAATCGGGAGCGGCCCCAGCCAAAGGAGTACTGAAATGGCCAATTTTAATCGCGTCCTTTTAATCGGAAACCTGACGCGCGACCCGCAACTGCGGTACACGCCGAACCAGGTCGCCGTTTGCGATTTCGGCATGGCCGTCAACCGGCAGTGGGCCGGCCAGGACGGCCAAAAAAGGGAAGAGGTCTGTTTCGTCGATTGCACGGCGTGGGCGCGAAGCGCCGAGACGCTTGCCAAATATATGACCAAAGGCCGACCCCTGTTCGTCGAGGGTCGCCTGACCTTCCGCACGTGGGACGGGCCCGACGGCAAGAAGCGCAGCAAACTCGAGGTGACGGTGGAGCGGTTCCAGTTTCTCGGCCGGGCCGGCGACCAAACCGGGCCGCGCAGCACGCCCGCCACGGCGGGCAAGGACGTTCAGCGACAGGAAGCGGCCGGAGCCGAGGACCAGACCGCTGAAAGCGGTTACGATTACAGTGAGGACGTTGAGGACGACACGATCCCGTTCTAGGCCCTGCCCGCCAAATCCTGGCAGGCGGGGGCGAAGGAGGTAGGAGTGGCTCAGATAAGGAAAGAAGGAAAGCGGCGGAAGTTCGTGGGTTTCCGCGAGCGGGCGAAGTGCCGATTCTGCCGTGAGAAGGTCACCCACATCGATTACAAGGACACGCAGACGCTCCAGAAACTAATCACCACGCGGGGCAAAATGCTGAGCCGCAAGCGGAGCGGCAACTGC
Source organism: Phycisphaerae bacterium (assembly GCA_035527275.1). Lineage (GTDB taxonomy): Bacteria > Planctomycetota > Phycisphaerae > FEN-1346 > FEN-1346 > DATLBA01. The sequence continues at coordinate 38,315 of DATLBA010000004.1, read as the reverse complement.
GCCCGCCACCAGCGCGTCGCGAAGCGGGCGCTGAAGCGGGCCCGGTTCCTGGGCCTGCTGCCGTACACGAGTTGATGGGCACGGGGGCGCCGGCGCCCCCCGCTACGGGAGATGCGACGATGAAAGTCTTGCTGCGACAGGACGTGCGCGACCTGGGGTCGATCGGCGACACGGTCGAGGTGCCCGACGGGTATGCGAGAAATCACCTTTTGCCGAAACAACTGGCCGTCGAACCGAATCTTGCGAATCTGAAGCGCATCGAAAAAGAACGCCTCGAGCGCGAACAGCGCGAGAAGGAGCACCTGGGAAGCCTCAAGCAAACGGCCGCGCGATTGAGCAGCGCGTCCGTGACCATCAAGGCCAAGGCGAATGAATTGGGCCACCTGTTCGGTTCGGTCACCGAAAAGCACATCGTCGATGCGCTGGCGGCCGAAGGGTATGACATCCGGCCGGAGCAGGTGGCGCTGGCGGCGCCGATTCGAACGCTGGACAAGTTCCGCGTCCCGATCCATCTGGCTCCCGGCGTAGAGGCGGAAATAGACGTCTGGGTCGTGCCCGTGTAAGGCGAAGAAAAGGGATCGGAAGCCGCAGCGGCGCGAGGTCCCTCCCCCTTTTTGGCCGCGCGGCCGCGGCGGGCCCCTCAAATCCCTTGCAAGCCGGACGCCGGTCGGGTATAGACAGTCTCCATGGCCGAACCGCGAGGCACCTTCGCGTCGGCTATTGGCAACCGGGTGTGCGATGCCGGACGACACGTTACTCGACAAGGTCCCCCCTCACAGCCTTGAGGCCGAAATGGCTGCGCTGGGCTCCATGATGATGAATCCCGAGGCGCTCGGGCTGTGTCTTGAATTGGTCGATGAGGATTGCTTCTTCCGGCAGGAACATCGCACGATCTTCCAGTTCCTGAAGAAAAGTTTCGAGGAGAATAAGCCGCTTGACGGCGTGCTGCTGGAGCAGGCCCTCCGCGATGCCGGCAAACTGGAGGAGATCGGAGGCCGGGAATACATCGTGGACGTCTATAACAGCGTCGCCTCGGCCGCCAACGCCGAATACTACGCCCGCGTGGTCAAGGACAAGGCGCTTTTGCGGGGGCTGATTCAGGCGGCGGGCGAAATCATCCGCGACGCGCACGCCTCCGGCGACTCGGTTGATGACGTGCTCGACCGGTGCGAGAAACGAATCTTCGAGGTCACCGAGCGCCAGATTGTGGGGCAGGCGGTGGACGTGCGCGCCATCCTCAGCCAGGTGATGAAGGCGCTGGACCTTCAGGGCGGCCGCGCCGTCACGGGGCTCGAAACCGGGTTCTACGAACTGGACGACATGATGCGCGGGCTCCAGGCGGGCGAGATGATCGTCCTGGCGTCCCGGCCGAGCGTCGGCAAAAGCGCGCTGGTCCTGAACATCGCCGAGCACATCGCCGTGGACCTCGAAAAGCCCGTCGCCTTCTTCAGCATCGAAATGAGCCGCGAGGCCCTCGCCCTCAGGCTCCTGTCCTCACGCGCGCAAGTGGATGGCCAGCGGCTGCGCAAAGGCATCCTCTCAAACGCCGAGGTCCAGAAGGTTCAGCAGGCGGCGAACGTCCTCTACCAGGCGCCGCTCTACATCGACGACACGCCGGGCCTGCGCATCATTGGTCTCCGGGCGAAGGCGCGGCGGCTGCTGGCCCGCCACGACATCAAACTCATCATCGTCGATTACCTTCAACTGATGACCAGCGGCCGGCGCGAAGAGAACCGCCAGGTCGAAGTGGCCGGCATCAGCCGGGGCCTCAAGTCGCTGGCGCGCGAACTGAACGTGCCGGTCCTGGCCGTCTCCCAACTCCGGCGCGAAAGCGAGGAACGCAGCCGACCGCGATTGAGCGACCTCCGCGAATCCGGTGCCATCGAGCAGGACGCCGACGTCGTCATGCTCCTTCATCGTGCGTCCATGTACATGGACCCGAAGAGCGATAATTACACGCAGGAAAAAGGCAAGGCCGACCTCATCATCGAAAAACAGCGAAACGGCCCCGTCGGAACCATTCCGCTGACTTGGCAGTGGTCATACACGCGCTTCAAGCCCGCCTCCCCGCGCGAGGCCCTCACCCCGGCGCCCACGGACGATTACCAGGGCGCCGGCGCCGTGGCAGGCGAAGCGGAGGGCGACAAGGAGGAGATTCCATTTTAAGGAAATTCGTTATTGATGCCAAGGGAGAATACAATGCCTGAATCATCCATTTCCTCTGCGGACTCCCAGCAACAGAAGAACTGGTTTTCTCGCTTAGGCGACCAACCCGCAGAGGCTGTCACAATCAAGGTTGTCTGTAGTCATATCCTGCAGGACCTCGACTTGCAGGGTGGACGGGCGGTCACGGGGCTCGAAACCGGGTTCTACGAACTGGACGACATGACGCGCGGGCTCCAGGCGGGCGAGATGATCGTCCTGGCGTCCCGGCCGAGCTTCGGCAAAAGCGCGCTGGTCCTGAACATCGCCGAGCACATCGCCGTGGACCTCAAAAAGCCCGTCGCCTTCTTCAGCATCGAAATGAGCCGCGAGGCTCTCGCCCTGCGGCTCCTGTCGTCGCGCGCAAGCGTGGACGGCCAGCGGCTGCGCAAAGGGACCCTCTCAAACGCCGAGGTCCAGAAGGTTCAGCTGGCGGCGTTGCAGCTCTTTGAGGCGCCTCTCTACATCGACGACACGCCCGCCCTCTCGCTGGAGCAGTTGATCGAAAAATGCCGACACATGGTAGAAAGCGGACAAGCAAATCTTATAGTCATTGATTACGTGCATCTGCTGGAGCCCGCAAGCGATGAGACGCCTTACTACAAAATGAGCCGCATAAGTCACTGCCTGAAGTCCCTTGCGAGGTCACTTGCCGTCCCAATCATTGCTGTTGCACAATTGCGCCGTCCCATCGAAGAATCTATGCGCCCGAGACTCGCGGATCTCAGGGACTCAGGCACCCTTGAGGAGGACGCCGACGTCGTCCTGATTCTCCACCGCGAGGAAATGCGCCACCCGCAGGGCTCCGAAACCTACGAAAAGGTGAAAGGAAAGGCCGACCTCATCATCGCCAAACAACGAAACGGCCCGGTCGGAAGAATTCCGCTGACCTGGCTGTGGAAATACACGCGCTTTACGCCCGCCTCCCCGCGCGAGGCCCTCACCTCTGTGCCCACGGACGATTACCAGGGCGCCGGCGCCGTAGCAGGGGACCAGGAAGCCGAGCCCCCGTTCTGACCTCCCGCCCTTCGATCCGCAGGATTCGTGATTAGCCTGGCACCATGCGCAGCAGGTGGTAGCCCCGCTTGATATACACGAGGCCGCTTAGGGCCGTGAAAAGCGTGGCCGCCCAGATCGAGATGTCCCGACCGACGACCATCCAGGTGGGCGGGTTCGCGTCGCCCGCGTAATGGCCCACATAGACAAGGACCCACGTCACGGCCACGCACTGGATGAACATCTTGACCTTGCCGCTGAGCGTGGCGGCAAAGGGGACCTTGTGCGACTCGCTGAAACTCCGCATCCCCGTCACCAGGAGTTCCCGGGCCAGCACCACGACGACCATCCACGGTTCCCAGCCGGTCAGATTCTCGGCCGCCCCGCCCTCCCCTACGCGGACGAACTGGCCGCCGATAAAGTAGGCGAGCGCCCCGCAGATAATAATCTTGTCCACAAAGGGGTCGGCGATCCGACCGAACGCCGTCACGTGGCCCAGCCGCCGCGCAAGATACCCATCCACCACGTCCGTTAACACCGCCACGAGAAAAATGACGGTGGCGATGTCCAGCACGGGCCACCCGGCCGCCTCCTCGGCGTCGTAGAAGGCGAGCACGACGAAAAAGCCGATCGCCATGAAGAACCGGCCGACCGTCAGCAGGTTGGGAATGTATCGGCTCATCCTAACCTTGCGCCCCGCTCGGGGCTCTAATCACCTCGCCCACCGTATCGTATCCTTCCGCGGCGACGATTCGGACCGTCACCGTCTCGCCCACTGCCGCTGCCCCCTCCGGTAGCAGGACCACAGGGTCCACCTCGGGCGCAAGCCCCGCGTGCCTTGCCGCCAGGCGACCGGGCACGGGGGCCCGTCCGTCCACACGGACGCGCATGGTGCGGCCCACGTCTCTCGCGGCCGCATCGTGCGCCAGTCGCTCGCACACGCACATCAGTCGCTCCCACCGCGCCCGCCGGCCGGACTGCGGCACCTGATGCGGCAACTCGGCCGCCCGCGTCCCGGCCTCAGGACTGTACAAAAATACCCCCACGTGGTCAAAGCGAACTTTCTCGACAAACGAGACGAGTTCCTCAAACGCTTCCTCCGTCTCTCCAGGATAGCCGACGATGAACGTCGTGCGGATCGCAAGGTCCGGTGCGGCTTCGCGGAGCCTCCCAATGAGCCGCTCGATCTCGGGTCGTGCCACGCCCCGGCCCATGCTCCGAAGAATCGCCGAGTTGACGTGCTGAAGCGGCAGGTCCACGTATGGCGCCACCGGCAGGCCGCGCCCCAGTTCCGCGATAACCTCTTCGCTGAACGACGCCGGATGCGTGTACATGAGGCGAATCCACTCGGCGCCCGCACGGTCGCGCAGTTCCGCGAGAAGCCGCGCCAGCGTCCAGCCACCCGGAAGGTCGCGCCCGTAGGCCGTCGTGTCCTGGCCGATGAGGATGAGTTCCTTGGCCCCGTCGGCCACGAGTTCCTGCGCCTCGGCCAGGACCGCTTCCGGCGGCTTGCTCCGCAGCGGCCCGCGGATGTCCGGAATCGCACAGTAGGCGCAGCGGTTGTCGCACCCCTCGCTGATGCGCAAATAGGCATAATGGCGCGGCGTCAGGCGCAGGCGTTCGCGGTCGTCGGGCGCCGTCGGAGCGTGCGGTCCGACGCGAACGAGGGGCCCTTTCCGGCCCCGGCGCCCCAGTGCTGCCCGCACCGCCGCCGCCAAACGATCTCGCTCCGCAAGACCGACCACCGCATCCACCCTCGGATGCCGTTCGAGAACCTCCGCGCCGTATCGCTGGGCCATGCACCCCGCCACGATGATGCGCTTCAGGCGGCCAGCACGCTTGAGCGCCTCGAGTTCGTCAACGCAGGCATCCGTTTCCGCCCGGGCTAGGTCGATAAACGCGCACGTGTTGACCACCGCCACGTCCGCGCCGTCCGGCGAGTCGGTCACGATAAAACCGTCGAGCGCAAGGGCGGCCAACATCCGCTCGGAGTCCACGAGATTCTTCGGGCATCCGAGGCTGACAAGCGCGACCGTCGGCTGGTCCGGCGCATTCATGGCGACGCAATCTAGCCCGCTGACACATAACTGTAAAGCAGAAACGGTCACACACCATCCGGTCGGTGTGACCACGGATTATGGCAGGCTTGCTGAGGCCCATTTTATGGGCCTTTGCCCGCCGCAGGCGGGCCACGGCGGGAAAAAAGAAGACGGGTCTCTCGCCCCGAAAAGCCGGGGCCAAAGGCCCCGGCCTATTCGCCGCTCCGCGGCGGCAAGGCGGCTGGAAGCCGCCTCAAACCAGTGACGGCAGATCGCCGCCAGAAAAAGAGTCACACCCATACGGGCCACCGCGCCTGTGCGATTCGCGGCTCCACGGGGAAAAGGCTTGAATCGCCCGCCACGCAACGCATAATCCGTGCGCACAAGTGCCAGGGCGGTGTTAAGGTAAGTGCGCATGAAGGCCGATGCGGCCACAGGTAACGTGAACGTCTTGCCGGCGCGGCGGCTCAAGTTGCCGGTTTTGGACCGCCGCCACGCGGGACGTGAGTTCGTCTGGCTGACCCTGGAGGCTCCCGCCGACTGGCGAAGTCTGCCCGGCCAGTTCGTCAACGTCCTTTGCATGCCTGACGAGCACGCACCCGCCGCTACGGACGGCCGCGTCCTCGACGGCGAAAGCGTCTGGCCGCGGACGGAAGGCCTGGAACTTGCCCAGCCGGGTCCGATTGTGCGCCGCCCTTATAGCATCTCGCGCATACGGCGAGAAGGCGACCGGGTGCGGCTGATTTTGCTGGTTCAGCGCCGGGGCGCGGGCTCGCGATTCCTACAGGAGCAGCCGGTCGGCGCTGCGCTGGACGTCGTCGGGCCGCTGGGTACTTACTTTACGCCGCCGACGGACGAGCGGCTATGCGTGCTCGTGAGCGGCGGATGCGGCCTTGCGCCGATTCTCGGCCTGGCCGACCGCCTGGCGGCCCTCGGCAAACCATGCCTATCGTTTTTCGGTTGCCCGACTGCCGCGGCTATGCCGGTCACCTTTCGCACGCCGCCGGCCGCCACGCGCGACCGGCCGGAAGCGACCGAGGCCATCGAGGAATTCGCCGCCGCCGGCATTCCGACCGTTCTTGCGACCGACGACGGCAGCGCGGGGTTTGGCGGGCCGGTGACGGCGGCACTCGAGACTTGGCTTGGCGAGGGGTGGAACGGCCGGCCGCCGGCCCTGTACGGCTGTGGGCCGGAGCCGATGCTGAAGGCCCTGGCGAAACTGGCCGAGGCCCATGACCTGCCCTGCCAAGTTTCGCTCGAGCGATACATGGGCTGCGGTGTCGGCGTGTGCCTGTCCTGTGTGGCCAAGCGGCGTGACCCCGCGAGCAACAAGGGATGGACTTACTTTCTTACCTGCCGCGACGGACCTGTGGTGGACGCACGCGAAATGATCTGGGACGAAACATGAGCGATAAGGTGGACCTCAGCGTGACGGTCGGCAGGATTCGGATGAAGAATCCGATTGCGACGGCCTCCGGCTGCTCGGGGTATGGCGAGGAACTTGCGGCGTTCTTCGACCCGTCGATTCTGGGGGCGATTGTCACAAAATCCATCACCCTCGCGCCCTGTGAGGGCCACCCGCCTCCGCGACTGGCGGAAACGCGGGCCGGGATGCTCAACGCCATCGGCCTGGCGAACGTCGGCCTGGAAGCGTTCCTGAACGAAAAACTGCCGGCCCTCGCACAATACGACGTCCCGGTGATTGTCAGCGTAGCCGGCTCGACGCAGGAAGAATACGTGGAGGCGGCCCGCGCGCTGGACGCCGCTACGGACGTCGCCGGGATTGAACTGAACGTCTCGTGCCCGAACGTCGAAAAGGGTGGGATGGAATTCGGCGTGGACGCCCGCCTTCTGGCCGGGCTCGTGGAAGCGGCGCGGCAGGAGGTCTCGCGCGCCACGCTCATCGTGAAACTTAGCCCGAACGTGACGGATATTGCGTCCATGGCCCGCGCGGCAGTGGACGCGGGCGCCGACGCCCTCAGCCTCATCAACACGCTGCGCGGGCTCGCGGTTGATCCGTGGACCGGGCGCCCGGTGCTGACCAACGTGACGGGCGGCCTGTCGGGCCCGGCCATTAAGCCGGTTGCCCTCTACATGGTTCGCCGCGTGTGGGAAGAGGTCGCGGGGCCGCGCGGCGTCGCGATCATGGGTCTCGGCGGCATCCAGTTCGTCGAGGACGTCTTGGAGTTCCTCCGCGCGGGGGCGACCTGCGTCGCCGTCGGAACGGCGAACTTCATCAATCCGGAAACAGGAAGAGAACTGGTCGAGGGGCTGGGTGAGGCGCTTCGGAAGCTGGGCTGCCGCAGCCCGCGCGACCTCGTCGGCGCCCTGGAGGCCGGGGGAAAGACGTAGGCGGGTGACCGCGTTAGCGGTCCCCCCTGGCCCAGCAGGCCGACATGGACCGAGGATGGGAGTATGGCGATGGCAAATCTTTTTGGCCGGTCGCTAAGTCGTGCCGAGTTGACGGAGCGCGTCGGTCGGATGGATCAGGTGGCCGGCGCGCGGGCGTTTGTCTTCGACGACGGCCCCGCGCGCGGGATGCGCGGCATCGACGTCTGGACCGGTTCGGGCCTTCAGTTCACGGTTCTTCCAGACCGGTGTCTGGATATCGGCGCCGCTCGGTTTGCGGGGCGCGCGTTCGCTTGGGAATCCAGCACGGGGCCTGTGCGGCCGGAGCGCTATGAGCCGGACGGGCTGGGTTGGCTGCGGTCGTTCTACGCGGGGCTCCTGACGACGTGCGGGCTGCGGCATTTTGGGTTCCCGGACACCGAGGCGGACGAGTCGTGGGGCCTGCACGGGCGGGCGGCCCACCTCTCGGCGACCGAAGGGGGGGTCGAGCGCCACTGGGAAGGCGACGAGTACCGTATCCGTATCCGCGGCCGAATGACGGAGGCCCAGGTCTTCAAGCCGACCCTTGTCCTGGAACGGACGATCTCGACCGTGATGGGGTCGCGGGCCATTGCCATCGCCGATCGCGTCACCAACGTCGGATACGAAGAGAGCACGGCGATGCTCTTGTATCACGTGAACCTGGGCTGGCCTTTGGTGTCTGAGGAGAGCCGCATGCTGGTCCACGCCGAATCGGTGACGCCGCTTACCGACCACGCCGCCTCTGGGCTCGACAGCCATACCCGAATGGGCCCGCCGACGCCTGGCTTCAAGGAGCAGGTGTACGGAATCGAGCCGATTGCGGGGGCCGACGGCCTGTGCCGCGCGGCCTTGGTGAATCCGGGACTCGACGCCGGCTTCGCTATCTCGCTCGAGTGGCCCAAGGCGACTCTTGGCTATCTAACCCAATGGAAGATGATAGGCCAGGGGACCTACGTCCTGGGCATTGAGCCGTGTAACGCGCCCTTGCTGCCGCGAGCCGAACTTCGCAAGCGAGGCCTGATGCCGCTGCTGGCGCCGGGCGAATCGTTCGAGGCGGGTGTGACGATCCGCGTTCACCTCGGGACGGAGGAACTTGAGGACCTGGAGGCGGCCATCCAGGGCGCAGTGTGAGCCGCGCACGATGAAACGGTGGCCGACGCCGGTCCCGTGTCGAGACGCGCGGGAGATCGTCGCGATGAGGTATGTTAACCGCGTGTGGGAAGAGGTCGCGGGGCCGCGCGGCATCGCGATCATGGGTCTCGGCGGCATCCAGTTCGTCGAGGACGTCTTGGAGTTCCTCCGCGCGGGGGCGACCTGCGTCGCCGTCGGAACGGTGAACTTCATCAATCCGGAAACAGGAAGAGAACTGGTCGAGGGGTTGGGTGAGGCGCTTCGGAGGTTGGGCTGCGGGAGCCCGCGCGACCTCGTCGGCACCCTCGACGTCACGTGACACGGAAAGGGGACGCTGTGAGGCCGTTTCGAATCGGGCTGATTGGAACCGGGGGCATCATGCGCTGGGCCCACATGAACGGGTGGACCGCCCTGCGGGACCAGGGGCGTGTGGAACTGGTCGCCGCGTGCGACATCCGCCGCGAGGCGGCCGAGAGCCTGGCCGAGGAGCAGGGCATCCCGAACGTCTTCGAGGACTACAGGAAGATGTTCCGGGCGGTGGACCTCGACGTCGTGGACGTCGCGACGCCAAACATGTTTCACGCCCCGGCCGCCCTCGCAGGATTCAAGGCCGGCTGCCACGTCTATTGCGAGAAACCGCTTGCGCCGACCCCCGGTGCGGTGCGCCAACTCATTGAGGCTCGCGACAAAGCCGGCAAAAAACTCATGACCGGCCAGCACATGCGCTTCGAGGGCAAGAACCAGGCGCTCAAGAGATATATCGACGCCGGGATGCTCGGCGACTTTTATTACGCCCGGGCCAGCATGCTCCGCCGGCGCGGCGCCCCCGGATGGGGCGGGTTCCTCAAGAAGGAACTCTCCGGCGGCGGGCCGCTCATCGACCTCGGCGTCCACGTCCTCGACCTGACGCTTTGGATGATGGGGTTTCCGACGCCGGTGTCGGTCTGCGGCACGGCGCCGACGAAACTTGCGAACCTCAAGCACGTCGCCAATCAGCCCGGCTGGGGCAACTGGAAGCGCGACGGCAAGGAGTTCAATGTCGAAGACTTCGCTGTCGGCCTCGTTCGCTTCGAAAATGGCGCCGTGCTGGTCCTGGAGACGTCGTTTCTCCTTAATATGGTCGAGGGCGACATCCACAAGGTGATGATCTGCGGCACGCGGGGCGGCGTCGACGTCCAGGAGGGCAAGGTCATGACCCAAGAGCACGGAATCATCCGGGTCAGCCAACTCGAGGACTTCGAGAAACCGAAGGCCCACGGTGCGGCGATCATCGCTTTCATCGAGGCCATCGAAAAAAACAAGCCCGTCCCCGTTCCGCCGGAGGAGACGCTGCAGGTCACGGCGATCCTGGACGGCATTTACCGCTCACACGCAAAGGGTGGCGCTGAGGTCAAGTTGAAGACCGAGCCGAGCCCCAAGGCCGCAAAACAGAAAAGGCGCCCCCGGAAAAAAGCCTGATGTAAAATGCCGCCTAAGGGAAATTCATGCCGGAGCCATTCGGGCAATGACCGAGCCCCAAGGACCCGGAGGCGACCATCAGAAAGAGGCCCTGCGATGAGATACGTGAGCAGACACTGTCTCCTTTTCCTGGCGATGTCGGCGGCCGTTGTGCTGGTCTCCACTCAGGCGCCAGCCCAGGAATACACCGAGGGGCAGAAAAAGATCGTCTCCTTTCGCGTGGCTCAGGTTGACGCGCTGAACCGCCTGGCCGACCTGGTGCGCGCGGCCTGCCTTTCTGAGAACGTGACAGTTGCTGAGGCCCTCGAGCGGACGGCCGAGGGGTCCATCCAACTCCGCCTTTTCCTTCGCTCGGCCCGGCCGGTCGGCGAGCCGCGATGCTACTCCGACGGCGTGACGGAGGTGGACCTTGAGATTTCCGTTGAAGCGCTCATCCGGACTGTGAACACCCTCTGCCCGCATCCGGAAGGCGAGCCCTTCGCGCTCGAGGATTTGCGCGACCGGGCCGTGGACGGGCGCCTGCGTGTCAGTGGGCGCGGCCGTGCGCCGGAAGGCCTGTCGCCCGAGGCGGTCGGGCGGATCGAAGCCGCGATGCCGGACACCCTTCCCGAGATGTTTCCCGTGGGATGGGAACGCGTGCGGGCCTCGGGCCGCATCCAGGCCGCGCGCGACGCCCGCATCCGGGCCTACGGCGCGATGCGAGCGCGGCTGGAGGCCATTCGTGTGACCCCGGCCCACACAATTGGCGATCTGATTGGGACGGATTCCGAGCGGCGTGCCCGCCTGGACATCTTCGTTCGCCACCTGCCGCCGGCCGGTCCGCCCCGCATGATGCCGGACGGCATTTGTGAAGTCCGGGTGGCGACGCTGGTCCGCGACATAATTGAGATGCTTAAGGAGACTTGCACCATGGGCCCGGGGGACGAGGGCTGGCGCGAGGAGAACATCGACGGCCTGTCCGTTCGCTTGAAGACGGATTGCGTGACGGTGACAGGTTACGGCGTGCCGGCGCCGATGTTTGTGCGTCCTGCGGAGCAGACCGCCCCGGCTCCCTTGCCCGATTGGGCGGCCGGCGTCCTGGAAGCGCGCGGCGTAGTGCGGCCGCCTGAGCAACTTGAAGATGAAGGTCAGGCGCGCCTCCTGGCTGCGCGGTCGGCCAAGGCACGGGCGGCAGCCGAACTCGCCAAACGCCTCGACCAGGTCACACTCGACGACGGGCAAACCGTTCGCCGGCGCGCCTTGAAAGATCCCGCGTTCAAGGAAGACGTCCGGACCTTTCTGCGGAGCGCCGAGACGACACTCAGCCGCCTGACCGAGGATGGCCAGTGGGAGGTGGTTCTCAGACTGCCGCTGGTGCGCCTGTATGAGTTTTCGCACGAGACGCCGTCGGCGCCCTAGCCCTGCATCAGCAGTCCATCGAGAACAAAAGCAACATCCAGCAGGATCAGCCAGTAGAGCGTCCGTTCGATGAACGGGGAATACTCGGCGGGTTTGCGCTCGGGTCCGGCGGCGGACCACAACCTTCCCGGCCACAGAGCCACCAAGACCAGCAGCGCCAAGACCCGCGCCAAAGGAGGCACGACGTGCACGCCCGCGCCGACGGACCCATCGCCGGGAACCTGGGCAAGCGACGCGAGCATCGGGGCACAGACCCATAAACCCACACCCCCCACCAGGGTCAAGACCAACACGGCCTGCCACGGCCGGCTGGAAACCCTGTAGCCGCGCCTTGACGCGATGCTGTAGCCGGTGACCATCGCCGCCGCGAAGAACAGCACCAGCCCGTGCCGGATCCACAGCGGCCCGGTCGGCAGCATCAGTTCCCAATCGATCCGGCCGCGGGGGATACCGACCGCAGCAGCGACGCCGATCCCGAAGTTCAGCAAACGGCACAGACCCATGACAATCATCGCGACATAAGCAGGCCCGCGCTTCCCACCCATGTTGTAAAAGTTGATGGCGGCGAAGGTCGCGATGGCCAAAAGGATCGCCGGACCGGGCAGATACAGGGTGCAAGCGCCCGCTAAAACCAGCGTCAAGACCAGGAAGAACACGGCGGTGCCGACTCCGGCTTCGCCTGTCACAAGGGGGCGCGCAGCGCCGAGGAGACGATCCCGGCTCACGTCCACCAGGTCGTTTTCCACCATGCCGAACAGGTATAGGCCGGTGGACGTGCCGGCGATAACCCCCACGAGCCCCCAGTCGAATGCGGCGAGATTGCCCACCGACAGGAGCGCCACGGTGTAGCCGGCCGCGGCGTCGGCGACGGCCGTGACAAAAAGCGGAAGACGAAGCAGTCTGACACGCCCCCGAAACGTGCTCATGGCCATATTGTCGGCCGGACGCCACGCGATTTCCAGTCTTTTCGGCCCCGCGCGGCGGCGATATAATGCGGCCGCCATGATTATCACGATTGACGGCACCGCGGGAAGTGGAAAGACCACAGCCGCCGCCGGCCTGGCGAAACACCTCGGCGCCGACCACCTCGACACCGGCGCCATGTATCGAGCCCTGACGCTCGAGGCCCTCGAAACCGGAACCGACCTCGAAGACGCGGGCACCCTCGAGTCGCTGGCGCAAAGCAGCAACATCGAACTCGACGGGGCGGCGGGCGAACAGCGCGTGCGTCTCGACGGCCGCGACGTGACCGAGGCCATCCGCGAGAGCCGCGTGAGCACGCACTCCCATTACGTGGCGCGGACGCCCGGCGTGCGGCGGGTCATGGTCGAAAAGCAGCACGCCTTCGCCACCCGCGCCGAGCACGTCGTCGCCGAGGGGCGCGACCAGGGAACCGTGGTCTTCCCGGACGCTCCTGTGAAGTTCTTTCTGGATGCCGACCCGGCGGTGCGGGCGCGCCGTCGCCAACTCGAACTTTCCGAGCGAGGCGACCACCGCTCCTACCGCGACGTCCTGCAAGAGATTCAGGAGCGCGACCGGTGCGACTCGACCCGCCAGGCATCACCTTTGAGGCCCGCGGACGACGCCATTCAGGTCGATACCACGAAGATGACCATCGACGAGATGATTGAGACGCTGCTCGCCGAGGTGCGCCGCCGGCGCAAGGAGGCGACGTGAACGGCCTGCAGCGCGTCTGGTACACTCTCGTTCAGCAAGTCGCGCGGGTGGTGTGCATCCTGGCGTTCGGTCTGCGCGTGGAGCACAGGGACCGTTTTCCGAAGAAGGGCGGCGTCCTGGTGGTGGCGAATCACCAAAGTTTCCTGGACCCGATCCTGGTGGCTGTCGGCTTGCCGCGACCTTTCCATCCGATGGCGCGGGACTCGCTGTTTCGACTTGCGCCGTTTCGGTGGTTGATACGAAGCCTGGGGGCCTTTCCGGTCCGGCGCGGAACGGCCGACCTGAATGCCGTCCGCGGGACGCTGCGGCGCCTCAGAAAAGGAGCGGTGGTCCTGATGTTTCCGGAGGCGACGCGGACGCGCGACGGGTCCATCGGGCCGTTGCAAGGCGGCCCGGCGACGATTGCGGCCCGCGCCGGCGTGCCGATTCTGCCCATGGTCATCGAGGGGGCGTTCCAGGCCTGGCCGCGCACTCGCCTGCTGCCGCAGCCCCATCCTATCCGCGTCGCCTACGGCAAAGCGGTCCGGGTGGAGAACATCACCGTGACGGACCCCAAAGAGACGATGGCGGCCGTGCGGCGCCAGATGGTGGACATTCAGAAGGAACTTCGGCGCCGCCTTCGCGCCGGGGCTTGAGACGGAGAGGAAAAACGGTGGCCAGGCAACCGAAGCGGGGTGCCAAACCGGACGAACCCACGATCGAAGTGGCTGCCGGAAGCGGCGTATGCTTCGGCGTCCGCCGCGCCATCCGCTTGGCCACCGAAGCGCTCGCCGAGAGCCAGACCGTCTATTGCCTCGGCTCGCTCATCCACAATCCGCAGGAGATGGCCCGCCTGGCGGAGAAAGGTTTGTGCGTGATTGAATCGCTGGACGAGGCGGCCGAAGGCGGCATCCTGTTGATTCGCAGTCACGGCCTGCAGCCGTCCGTGGTCGAAGAGGCGCAGCGCCGAGGCCTCGCGATCGTGGACGCGACGTGCCCGCTCGTGCGCCGAGTCCAGACGCTGGCCGTTGAACTCGCCGACAACGGATACCAGGTCGTCGTGGCGGGCGAAGCGGCCCATCCTGAAGTCCGCGCGATTCTGGGCCACGCCCCGACCGCCGAAGTGGTCGGAAGCGCGGAAGAGGTCCACAGCATCGCGCTCGAAGGGCCGGTGGCACTGGCGGCCCAGACGACGTTCTCGCCGGTCCGGTTTCACAAGATGGCGGAGGCGCTGGTCCGGCGCGATTTGCCGGACGTCCGCATCGTCAACACCATCTGCACTGCCACCGTGGAGTGCCAACGGGCCGCGGCCGAACTGGCCGACCGCGTCGATGTCATGTTCGTCCTGGGCGGACGAAACAGCGCCAACACGAACCGGCTGGCCGAGTCGTGCGCCGGGCGCGGTGTCGAGACGCACCATCTCGAGCACGCCGGCGAAGTAAAGCGCGAGCACCTCTGCGGTGGTCGGCGCATCGGCATCGCCGCCGGCGCCTCCACGCCGCACTGGATCATCGAGGCCGTGTGCGAGCGGATTCGCGAGGTCTTGCGCGAGGCCGCCGGCGCCTGACCTTGCGGGCTGAAATAAATGGGCTTGACGCGCAGCAGACGGCCGATAGGATATGGGTACGGATCGCGGGGTGGAGCAGTCAGGTAGCTCGTCGGGCTCATAACCCGAAGGTCGCAGGTTCGAATCCTGCCCCCGCTACCACACATAAGATGAGTGGGGACAGTAGGCTGCTACTGTCCCCGCTCCTGTTTTTGGAGGGTGGGCGATGCGGAATTGCGGCCCCCTAAGAGCCTACGAAAGTCGCGCCGGCGTTTCTCGATGACTCGGAAAGCCTCACCTCCATCTGCCCCCGGCCCCTCCAGCAAGTGGAATCAAACACTCCCCGGCCTCGCCCCCCCACCGGTTTCGCTTGACCGTTGGGGAAGGCGGTCTATAATCCGCTTTCCGGCAGCGTCCGGCCGCCGTCCCGATGCACATCGGGACTCCGACGGAGGCGGTTGCGGCCGTCCGCCTCAGGCGGACTGAGCCGCTGCCGCGAACGCCACGACACCGGCGGAAACCGCGCCATGAACGTAACTTACAACTGGCTCCGCGAATACGTCCCGACGGATCTAGCGCCCGACGAGGTCGCCGAGACGCTTACGCGCGTCGGCCTGAACGTGGACGGCATCCAGCCCCTGCCCGACGGCGACGCGTGTCTGGACGTCGAAGTCACCGCCAACCGGCCCGATTGCCTGGGCCACATCGGCGTCGCGCGGGAACTGGCGGCAGCGCTGGATGCGGAACTCGCGCTGCCGGACGCCGCCTATCCCGAATCGGACGAGGCGTGTGAGAACCTGACGAGCATCGAAGTCGAGGACCTTGACCTCTGCCCGCTCTACACGGCCCGGGTGATTCGCGGCGTCAAGATGGGCCCGAGCCCCGACTGGCTCCGCAAGCGGCTGGAAGCGGTCGGCGTGCGGCCGGTGAACAACGTCGTGGACGTGACGAACTACGTGATGATGGAGTGCGGCCAACCGCTTCACGCCTTCGATTTCGCCCGCCTCCAGGAGCGGCGCATCGTCGTTCGCCGCGCGCGCAGCGGCGAGCGATTCGTCACCATCGACCACTCCGAGCACACCCTGACTCCTGAGCGGCTGGTGATTGCCGACGCGCGGCGGGCGGTGGCCCTGGCCGGCGTCATGGGCGGCGCTGAGACCGAAATTTCCGACGCCACGACCGACATTCTGCTCGAAGCCGCCGTCTTCAACCCGCTGAGCATCCGCGCGACCGGCCGCGCGCTCGCCCTGGCGAGCGAATCCAGTTTCCGCTTCGAGCGGCGTGTGGACCCGTGCGGCACCGACTGGGCCAGCCGACGGGCCTGCGCGCTCGTGACCCAGGTCGCAGGCGGGAAGGTGGCGCGCGGCGTATGCACGGTGGGCAAGCCCCTGCCGGAGCCGCACGAAATCACTCTTCGCGTCGGCCGCATCGAAACGATCCTCGGCATCGCCATCGCTCCCGAAACCGCCGCCGACATCCTGCGGCGGCTCGGCCTGGAAATCCTGGAGGCCGGTCCGGAGCGCATCCGCGTCCGCATTCCTTCCTGGCGCGCGGACCTGGAGCGAGAGATCGACCTCGTGGAAGAGGTGGCGCGGCACCACGGGTATGACAAGATTCCCGAGCGAGCCGACATTCGCGTCACCTATGCTGCGCCCGCCCGGCCCGAACGTGTCCGCGAGGCGACGGCCGAGGTCCTGACCGCCGCGGGATACTTCGAGGCGGTGACGTTCTCGTTCACGAGCGGCGAGGAGGCGGGGCGGTTCCGGCCGGCCGACCTGGAGGGCGAACCGCTCGCCCTTCGCGGCACAGCGCTGGTCCTGCGCGAGTCGGTGCTGCCGGGGCTGCTGGAGTCGCTGCGAATCAACCGAAACGCCGGCGAGGCGGACGCGCGGCTCTTTGAGATTGCCCACCGGTTCGTGCCCGTCGAGGGCCGCGAATTACCCCAGGAAGACCCGATGCTGGCCCTCGCCTCACCGGATGATTTCCAGGACGTCAAGGGGGTTCTGGAGGCCCTGTTTGAGCGCCTGGGAATCGGCGAGCGCGTGGGCTTCGCGCCGACCGACCGGTACGCCGACCTGGAACCGGGCCAGGCGGCCGAGGTGCTGCTCGACGGCGAGCCCCTCGGCATGGTCGGACAGGTGGCGCAACCGACCGCCGCGGCGTTCGATCTGGACGAGCCGCCCACCGTCGCGGAGGTGCTGTATGGGCGGCTGGTGGATGCGGCGGCGCTGGAGCGGGCCTACGAGCCGGTGCCTCCGTATCCGGCCATCGTGCGCGACCTGGCCATCGTCGTGGACGAGGCGGTCGCGTGGGCCGAGATCGAAAAGGCCATCGCCTCGGCCGAGGCGACGGAGGTCGAATCACTGGAGCCGCTGGACGTTTATCGTGGCGAGCAGGTCCCCGCCGGGAAGAAAAGCGTGGCCCTGCATCTGGTGCTGCGGAGCGGCTCGGAGACGCTGACCCACAGCCAGGCCGACGCGGTCCAGGCGAAGATTCTCGGAAGCCTGAAGGCTCGCCTCGGGGCCGAGTTGCGGTCCTGAGACCACGAACCGACCGGTTTTTCCCTCATGCATCGACCGCTCGCTTGGTCGCTCGCGGCTAGTCCCGACCCCACGTGTCGCTTGGACGGTCGCGGCATGACGGAGGAATTTTCTCGCGCTTGACCCTGCGAGTCTGCCGTGCTAGATTAGAATAGGCACATCGGATCGGTGGTGTGGCCACCCGGCTGCCTGTGTGCGCACCTGTATGCGAGGAGGCCAAGGCGTGTGATCGGCAGGAGAGATACACGAAAGGGGGAGGGCCGTGAATCCACTCACGTCGGCCGTGGGATACGTTCAATTGCAGGCGCTTCGGGGTGCGGTGCGGGTGGCGCCGCAGTGGTTTGAGAGGCGTTTGTTTGCCTTTGCCCAAGAAGCGGCCCAGTCGATTACCTTCCCGCAGGGGCGGATTTTTACGAATCAGATGCTCCGATTCGGCAAGGAGATCCTCGCCAAAGGGTGCCCGCAATGCCGGACCAAGGTGCTCGACAACCTGATGGTGAACGCCATCACGGGCAAGCGGCAGCGGATTCAGTATCATCACCGGACGGGTCTTCAGCCGCCATACTCCCTCGTTATCAGCCCGACGATGCGGTGCAACCTGCGGTGCGTGGGGTGCTATGCCGCCGCGTATGCGAAGCGCGCGGAGATGTCCTTCGGCCTGGTGGACCGGATTTTGCGGGAAGCGAAGGCGATGGGCATTTATTTTATCACGATAAGCGGCGGGGAGCCGTTCTTTCGCAAAGACCTAATGGATCTTTTCGCGACCCACGACGACGTTTACTTTCAGGTGTACACGAATGGGATGCTGATTGACTCTTCGTTGGCGGACCGGTTGGCGGAGATGGGGCACGTGGTGCCCTGCATCAGCGTCGAGGGGTTCAAGGAGGAGACCGACGCTCGCCGCGGGAAAGGGACGTTCGACCGGATCCTGGCGGCGATGAGGAACCTGCGTGAGCGCGGCGTCTTCTTCGGCTTCAGTGCGACGGCGACGCGGGAGAACAACGATCTCCTCGTTAGCGACGAGTTTGTGGAGTTCTGGCGGGAGCAGGGGTGCGCCCTGGGGTGGTACTTCAATTACATTCCCATCGGGCGCGAGCCTGACCTTGACCGGATGCCGACGCCGGAGCAGCGCCTGTGTCGGCGGAGGCGGGTGCGGGAACTCAGGGAACGGCTGCCGATGCTTCTGATGGATTTCTGGAACGACGGGGCCTTGGTCGGCGGTTGCATGGCGGGCGGGCGATACTATATTCATATCAACGTGCATGGCGATGTCGAGCCGTGCGTTTTCGCCCAGTTCGCGGTGGATAACATCCGGGACAAGTCGCTTCATGACGTTCTGGACAGCCCGTTCTTCCGCCGCATCCGCGCCCGGCAGCCCTATTCGGACGACTATCTGCGGCCGTGCATGATTATCGATCACCCGCACGTCCTGCGGGAGGTGGTGCGGGAGTCGGGCGCGCGGCCGACGTATGAGGGGGGCGAAGCGATTCTGACGAAGGCGGCCGACGGGCTGGACCGTTACGCCTGCCGGTGGGGCGAACTGGCGGATGAGGAATGGGTGGCGGAAGGGTCGGCAGATTTGGAAAAGGCCGCCATGCTCCGCAAGGCCCAGTAGTCTGGGCTTCTACCGTTCGGTAAGACTGACGAGCGTGCTGCGCCTTCCGCGCCGAACTGAGTTAGCAGGCGTCAGGTTCTTTCTGTTGGGGACTAGGGCGTAGTCAACGATATCTTGACGGCGGCTGGAGGGCCGATGGGCACCCTGGCCGCGTATTTTTGTTGGGAGGGCACGCGATGGGTCCAGTCGAGAGAATGCGGCGAAGTTTTGAGGGCGGACCGGTGGACCACCTCGTGCGCACCCCGTTCGGTTTCTTTCCCCAGACCTTCGCGCGGTGGGAGCGCGAGGGCATCCCCCCGGACGTGGTCAAGGACGGCAAGGCGGGTTCCCGGTTCAACGAATACTTCGGGTTCGACCCGGGCGTTTGGATGGGGCAGGCCGTGGACCTCGGCTGGTGCGAAGCGCCGCTGGAGCCGCGATATGAGGAGAAAGTGCTCAAAGTCGAGGGCCGGCACGAAATCGTTCGGGACTGGGTGGGCCGCGTCAAACGCTATCCCAAAGGCCAGCGGGAACAGGTCATGCCGACGTATCTGAAGCACGCGGTGGCGTCGCGGAAGGACTGGGAGAACGACGTGCGGCCGCGGCTCGATCCCGAGACGCCCGCGCGGTGGGAAGGCTACGAGGAGAAGGTGGAGCGGAACCGGGCGCGGCTCGGGCGCGGCGAGTGCCTGCACACGGCCAGCGTCATCGGCGGGTATATGTACCTTCGGAGCCTGATCGGGCCGGAGGACCTGCTGTACGCCTTCTACGATGCGCCGGACCTGGTCCGTTCGCTCATGGAGACGTGGCGCGACCTCGCGGTGTTCGGCCTGAAGCGGTGTCAGACAGACACGGGGCCGTTTTTCAGATTGTTCCTGGCCGAGGACATCTGCTACAACCACGGGCCGCTGATCTCGCCGAAGATGATGCGCGAGTTTCTGCTGCCCTGCTATCGCGAACTATATGAGGAACTGAAAGGTGGTCAGACCGAGACGCTTCACTTCGAGATCGACACGGACGGCGACTGCCGCCCCGTCATCGACGTGTACCGCGAGGTGGACGTGGATGCGATGAGTCCGTTCGAAGTCGCGAGCGGGTGCGACGTCGTCGAGATCGGCCGGCGCTATCCCGACATGCACATGCGCGGGGGTATCGACAAGCGGGTCCTGGCCAAGGGGCCCGACGCCATCGACCGGATGCTGGAATATATCGTTCCGACGATGGTCGATCGCGGCCGTTACATCCCCAGTTGCGACCACGCCGTGCCCTCCGACGTTTCACTGTCCAACTACAGGCATTACCGCAAGCGCGTCATGGAGTTGGACCATTAGGCGGCCGAGAGCGCGTCCAGCAGGTCGCGATTCGAAGGATAGGACGCAAGCGCCGAGAGCAGGCTCTCGAGGGCTTCGTGGGGCTTGGTGTCGGCGAGGCGGCGGCGAATCAGATGGCGCTTCCTTAGTTCCTCGGGGCTGACGAAGCGTTCTTCCTTGCGCGTGCCGGAGGCGAGGATGTCAACCGCCGGGAAGAGCCGACGCTCGGCCAGGTCGCGCGCGAGGACGCACTCCATATTGCCCGTGCCTTTGAATTCCTGGAAGATGAGTTCGTCCATGCGGCTGCCGGTTTCGATGAGGCAGGTGGCGACGACGGTCAGGCTCCCTCCGCCTTCGATGTTGCGGGCAGCGCCGAACATGCGCTTGGGTTCCTCCAGGGCCCGGATGTCCATGCCGCCGGACATCGTGCGGCCGCTGGACGGGACGGCTTTGTTGAACGTGCGGCCGAGGCGCGTGAGGCTGTCCATGAAGAGGACGACGTCGCGGCCGAACTCGACTTCGGCCTTGGCCTGGGCGAACGCCAGGCGCGCAAGTCTCACGTGCTGCTCGACATCCTGATCGTTCGAGGATGCCAGGACCAAGCCACCGGTCGTCCGGCGGAAGTGCGTGACCTCCTCCGGCCGCTCGTCCACCAGAACCATCATGAGGCACACGTCCGGGTAGTTGGTATGGACGGCCTGCGCCATGTGTTCGAGGAGGATGGTCTTCCCGGCGCGCGGCGGCGAGACGATGAGGCCCCGCTGGCCTTTGCCGATCGGCGCGAGGAGGTCCAGGACGCGGGTGGTGAGCGGCTCCGGCCCTGTTTCGAGCCAGAGGGCTTCGTCGGGATCGATGACGGTGAGCCGCCCGAATGACGCAAGCGGGGCGTAGAGGTCCGGCGGTTGTCCGCAAATGGTCGTCACGTCGGCCAGTTGCAGGCCGCGCCCCTTTCTGTCCGGGCGGGTCGGGCCTTCGAGCGCGAGGCCCTCTTTCAGGCCATATTGCTTGACCAGCCCCGGTGGGACGAAAACGTCGTTTTGGGTGGGGCGGAAATCACGTTTGGGATCCCGCAAGAATCCGTAGCCCCGCTCGTGCAGTTCCAGCACGCCGCACGCGCTGTCGTCTTTGGCGGTTGCCATTTTACCCTCATCAGCAGCCGCGCTGTGAGCGGCCTCGGGAAAGGGGAAGGGTAGTGGTTAGGCGCTGGAACAGTGCCTCAAGTATAACGGTTCCGTCGATGCCGTCCAGGAAAACTTCGCGGTTGAGCAAACGGAACGTGCGGCATTTCACCACCGGACTGAGACGGCCACCATCTGCAAGATCCCAAACCCAAACAAGATGGCGCTCAGAACCCTTTCCGGTGCCGAGGCATCCCTGGAGAAGAAGCACCAACCGGCTGAGGCACACGCCCCAAGACTCAGCAAATCGCATGTCCACCAATAGTGATCCCACAGGACAGCCAGGGCTCACCAGCTTAGGCAGAGCAGTACCCCGGCCAAGCCCAGTTTCGTACCAGGTTTCATTGCGCCCTCCCCACTGTCTCATAAACCCCGGAGAGCCAGTGGATCATTTCAAGACCACTCCCCAAGTAAACCGCCCCCTTCTCCCTAGCAACAGAGGAAGCCGTCTTTTCCCACCCACCTTGCTTTGCAAAGCAGGCCTTTAGTATGAGGAGACCAAATTGATTATCACGGAAGTTTGTGGGCCCCAAGTTCACCCCTTCGGCGATTTTCAGAGTGCCTTTAAGTGCCCCGCCCCTGGGCCGGATTAAAAGACGACGCCGGCATAGCCGACGGCGGCGTCCATCCCTTGAGAGCCCATCCGTTCGCGCATCACGTCGCACGACGTGGTGTAGTGGACGAGGCGGCCACAGGAAGCGCCAAGTTCGCGCGCGGCAGCCAGGGTGGCCGCAACGGCGCCCGCGCCGCAGGCGTTGGCGCGGGTCTCGGCTTCCGGCACCGCGGCCTCGGCGTCGAGCCGCAGCATCAGGTCCACCATGCGGCGGTCGTTTTCTTCGCGCATCCACCGAAGCGCCTCCTCGCCCAGACCCTTCGGCGTGAACCCGTACGCCGGGCCGTAATGCGTCAGGTCCGTCGAGCCGAGGCAGACGGCGTCGGCGTCCAGGCTGCCGACAGTCCGGCCGACGATGCGGCCGATTTCGGTGGCGTGCTCGTCCGGCAGGACGGCAATCGGAAGGATTCGCGCTTCAGGAAAGAGGTACTGGATGAACGGCACCTGGACCTCGATGCTGTGTTCCGCCTCGTGGGCGTGCGGCGCGTCGGCCACAAGTCCCTCGCTCCGTGCGAGGACCTCGCCGGCGAGGCGCTCGTCCACCTCGGCCAGGCCGAGCGGCGTCCGCCACCCGCCTGAACTGAAGACGGCGCTTGCGCGAATCGGCCCGTGGACCGCCCCGAAGAGGACGAACGTTTTCGGAGTTCGGCCTTGCCGGATCGCCTCAAGCACGGCCAGCGCCGTCGCGCCGGAGAAGACCCAGCCGGCGTGAGGCACAACGCCGGCCACAGGACGATCGGGCAGGTCTTCGGGTAGTTTCCCTGGGCGGAGCGACTCGATCATTTCAACGCAGGCGTCGCGGCCGGCCGGATAGAACTGGCCGGCCACAATCGGTTCGCGAACGAGCATGGCCATCCCCTTGAGATATGTGCGTACCCAGAATAATGAAGTCGCAGTGCCTTCAAGCCGCCCTGCCCCGCGCTCAGGCTTGCGTCGGGTCGTTCGGTTCGGTCACGCGGCGCGGGTCGAGGGCGGCGTCGAGTTCGGCCGCCGTCATCAGGCCCCGCTCCAAGATGAGTTCTCGGAGGGTTTTTCCGGTCGCGGCGGCCTCCTTGGCCGCCTCGGCCGCCTTCTCGTAGCCGACGTGCTGATTAAGGATCGTCGCCAGACCGACCGACGATTCGAAGTACGCCCGGCATCGGTCGGCGTCGGCTTCGATTCCCTTGACGCACCGCTCCGTGAAGACCGGCAGAAAGTTTTTCAAGATTTCCATGCTCCCCAGGACGTTGTGGGCCATGAGGGGCATCATCACGTTCAGTTCCAACTGGCCCGCCTGCACCGCCAGCGCCACGGCGGTGTCGTTGCCGATGACCTGCATGGCGATCATATTCAAGCACTCCGCCATGACGGGGTTGACTTTGCCGGGCATGATGCTGGAGCCGGGCTGGACGGCCGGGAGGCGGATTTCGGCGAGGCCCGTCCGAGGGCCGCTCGAGAGCAAGCGCAGGTCGTTCGCGATGCGCACAAGTTCCAGCGCCAGGTTCCGAAGCGCAGCGCTGACGCCGGCGACCGGGGCCATCGACTGCATCGCCAAGTGCAGGTTCTCGGCCGGGCGCAAATCCAACCCGGAGATTTCCGACAAGTCTCCGGCGACCATGGCGGCATACTGCGGGTGCGTGTTGAGGCCCGTCCCCGTGGCGGAGCCGCCAAGGGGAAGTTCCCCGCAGGCGCCGAGCGCCTCAGCGAGCCGCTCTGCTGCGCGGCGAATCGCCAGCCCGTAGGCGGCGAACTCCTGGCCGAGGCGGACGGGCACGGCGTCCTGAAGGTGCGTCCGGCCGCTCTTGATGATTGAATCGAACTGGCGGCCCTTTTCGGCAAGCGCGTCGGCCAACCCCCAGAGCTCGTCGGCGACTTCCGCGCCGACGAGCAGCGCCGCCACGTGCATCGCCGTGGGAAAAGAGTCATTGGTTGATTGGCTCATGTTAACGTGGTCGTTGGGGTGGACGAACTGGTAGGACCCGAGGGGGGCGCCGAGGATTTCGTTCGCGCGGTTCGCGAGGACCTCATTCGTGTTCATATTGAAACTGGTGCCGGCCCCGGCCTGATAAACGTCCACGACCCACTGGTCGAGGAGCGCGCCGGCGAGGACTTCCTCGCACGCCTTTTCGATGGCGGCGGAGAGTTTCGAGTCGAGTTTCGAGAGGCGGCAGTTGGTGCGGGCGGCGGCGAGTTTCACCATGCAGTAGGCCCGGATGAGCGCGGGATGCGCCCGCAGACCGGAGACGGGGAAGTTCCCGACGGCCCGCTGGGTTTGCGCGCCCCAGTAGGCGTCCGCCGGGACCTCGACCGGCCCAAGCGCGTCGCGTTCGGTACGGGTTTTCGTAGCCGCCATTCGTGAACCTCCCATGCGTCCGTCGCGCCGGCCCCGAAAGAACAGTTTACCACCGCGCGGATGGGATGTCCAACCTTCAACCTTTGCCGGCAAAGGGCGGGTGTGACCACGCGGAGGCCGCCCGCGCAAAAATGTTGACACCTCCGGAGGGGGGACGTAACTTTATCTTGCCACTACGGAATCCTCCTCAGGGGCGCGTCATGTCGTGGCCGAACCGCATCACGGTGCTTCGCCTGCTGATGGTGCCGGTGTTTGTTCTGCTTCTCTTGAACGCGGCAGGCGATCCCGCCTACCGGTATGCCGCGATGGGTCTGGCGGTAATCATCGGCATTTGCGACGCGGCGGACGGAATCATCGCGCGGCGGACAGGGTCGGTGACGCGCATCGGCTCGATCCTCGACCCGCTGGCCGACAAGGCCCTGATGATCAGTGCCCTGGTGACGATGAGCATCGAGGGCGTTCTCTCGAGCCGGTATCCGGATCTGGGCGTTCCGACGTGGGCGGCCGTGGCCCTGGTTTCGCGGGACCTGTTCATACTGCTCGGGACTGTCATCGTCTTCCTGCTGGTAGGCATGTTCCAGGCGATGCCAAGCCTGACCGGCAAAGCGGCGACCGTGATGCAGTTCGTGTCGATTCTCTTTACGCTCGCGACGCCGGACCTCGTGGCGGGGGCGCCGGATCTGACATGGTGGAGCCTGCGAATCCTCTGGGGGGTAACGGTCGCCCTCGGTCTGGTTTCCTGGCTCGGCTATATCCGGACGGGCTCGAAACTGCTGGCGGCAGGCGCGGAATGACGGTCTTTTTTCGGTCGGATTCCGGCCGGTGCGCGCAAGCGCCGGCGCGCGCAGCCCGGCCCCCCATCCGGCCCTAAGTCCCTATTTACAAAGCACTTAGACCGCCTCCACGTCGCCCTCCCATCGTCCACAGTTGCCGCGCCCCCCGTTGGCCCTATTCTTTCTAATGGAAGCGGCCAGGAGAGGGGGCTGGCACCGAAGAGAGGAGGTCACATGACTGTTGGAGCCAGTGTCCTGGTAATCGGCGCTGAGGAGGAGGGTGTCGCCCAAATCCGCCATATCCTCGAGGCCCTGGGGGTGAGTGTGGAAACGGCCGAGGATTGCCTGACGGCCATGGCCGCCGTCAAGAGCGAGAAGATTGATCTGGCCGTCCTCGGCGAGTGTGGCGGCAACTTCAACCCGGTTGAAACGGCCCGGGTCCTGAAGAGTCTCCACCGCCATCACTATCTGCCGGTGCTCCTGGTCTCTCCCAAGGCACCCTCGGCGCGCCAGCGCCTGACCCTCAGGGAAAACGACATTGACGATGTCCTCGGGCCGCCGTTCGACCAGGAAACCATCCGCCACCGCGTGCACGCGCTGCTGCGCCTGAAGAGCGCGTACGATCAACTCGGCCAGGTCCGACTCGAGTTGGAAAAGACCCTGGCCAGAGAGAACGCCCTCTTGAAGCAACTGCGCGAGGACAACCGCGACCTGAAGGTCCGCAGCATCACGGACGGCCTGACGGCGCTCTACAACTATCGGTATCTGATGGAGTGGCTGAAAACGGAGTTCAAGATCAGCCGGCGCTACGGCCATCAACTTTCGATGCTTATTGCAGACATTGACTACTTCAAGCGCATCAACGATGAGTATGGCCACCCGTTTGGGGACATGGTGTTGAAGGACGTGGCGGTGATTTTGAAAAAGTGCGCCCGCGAGTCGGACCTGGTGGCCCGGTATGCGGGCGACGAGTTTGCCCTCGTCTGTCCGCGGGCCGGCCACAAGGAGGTCGCCGCCCTCGCCCGACGAGTCCTCGCCGCCTGCCGCAAGCACCGATTCCAGTGCAAAGGAAAATCGGTCCGGGTGGCGCTCAGTCTGGGCACAGCAACGTATCCGGACGATGCCGAGGTCGTCAGCCCGGAACTTTTGGTTTTCCTGGCGGACCAGGCGCTCTACGAGACCAAGCGCCGGGGCCGCAACGGTGTGTGCGCTTGGCACGAAATTAATCCGGAGACCCGCTTCGCGGTGCGTCGGGAACTGCGCGGGCCGAGTCGTCCGCTCCTGGCCGACGACCCGAAGAGCCGGCTCGAACTGGCCGCAGCGGCTCGGCTGGTGGGCAGTGCGGCGAAGCCGACCTCCCCCCGCCTCCGCCAGGCCGAGCAAACGCCCGAAAAGGCGTAGGGCGCGAGGAAGACCGGCCGCGTCACCACATGGGGGTGACCGGCTGGCCTTCTTCCAAAAAGGGCTCGAGCGGGCATCCCGGACACACCGGCCGCCGCTTCTTGCAGTGCCGCTTCGCCACCGCCACCAGAAGCGCGTGATATTCCTGAAACACCTCCACGTCGTCCGGGAGGCTGGACTGCATCAGTTCCTGGAGGTCCGCATACGTCGCGTCCTGCTCCGCCAGACCGTGACGATGGAGCACGCGGGCGGTGTATGTATCCACGACGAACACCGGCCGATGAGCCGCATACAAAACGATCGAGTCGGCCGTCTCCGGCCCGATTCCGGAAACCCCGAGAATCGTCTCGCGCAACTCCGAAGTCGAAAGGGCGAACAAATCCTCCAGGCGGCCGCCGAACCGCTCGGTCAGCAGGCGGATGAAGTTCTTCAGGCGTCCGGCCTTGATGCGGAAGTATCCGGCGGGACGGAGGCAGGCGGCCAGGCGTTCAGCATCCACGCGGGCCAGCGCCTCGGGCGACAGCAGCCCTTCGCGCCGCAGGTTGGCGATGGCGCGTTCGACGTTTCGCCAGGCGGTGTTCTGTGTCAGGACGGCGCCGACGGCCACCTCGAACGGCGTGTCGGCGGGCCACCAACCCTGGGGTCCGTAGGCCGCAAGGAGCGCCTCGTAAAACCGGCGGATCTTTTCGCCCGTCTGCACACCGTCCCTTTCAGGCCCCGGCCTCGTGTCCGGCTCCGATTCGGTGACGCTAATACGAGCAGGACCTGCCCTAACCTGCTGGGCTATCTTTCCGACAATCCGCCATGCGGCAACAGGCGTAACGTAGTCCGTTTTGTGGTCCCTTTCAAGATCATTCGCAGCGCCTCCTGCCACGCAGCGGCCCGTTTTTGGGTTAGTGTTGGAACGACGGGTTTGGTAGATTCCCGCCATGGTGAGATCGGTGCATCCCCGAAGACGCCCGGCCGCCGCGCGTCGCCGGAGCCACGACGGCCGGCTTCTTTTCGCACCGGAAGCGGCGCGGCCGTGGCCGAGTCTCGTCTTTCTGTCACCCTTCCTGGTCTTTTACACGGCGGGCCTGGTGTGGGTGCGTCCTGATTTGGCGGCCGGCGTGGACCTCCTGCTTCGCCGCGCGCTCGCGCTTGTGGGTCTGGCGGGCGTGCTCGCGCCGGCCGGCCTCGTCGTCGGCGCGCTATTGGCCTGGCACCTTGCGCGCAAGGACCCGTGGCGATTCCGTCTGGCCCTCCTTCCCGCGATGGTGCTGGAGACGATGATGCTGACGGTCCCGCTTGTGGCGCTTCAGCGGGTGTTCCAGTCGGCGGCCCCGCCAAGCGCGCTGGAGTTGGCGGAGGACGCGCCTTCCGGCCTGCTGGCCGCCGCCATGACCAGCATCGGCGCCGGCATCTACGAGGAACTCATTTTCCGCTTGGCGCTCATTGGCGGGCTGGTGTTCCTCATGCAGCACGTCTTCCGTCTTGAGCGCCGCGGCGCGGTCGTGGCGGGCGTGTTGGTGGCGGCGGGGCTGTTCGCGGGAGCCCACACGCTGGGCGACCCCCAGTTGTTCACGTGGCCGACGTTCCTCTTCCGCACGGCGGCGGGAGTCTATCTCGCCGTGCTGTTTGCGACGCGGGGGTTCGGCATCGCCTCGGGCGTCCATGTTGTTTTCAACCTCGTCGTGAAGTTGATTCCCGGCGGCTAGTGAGGGCGGTTGTCATACCTAGTGCTCGATAAATAGGGTGGCATGTCGCCGGTTCGAGCGCTATAATGGGGCAACTCCAAGAGGAAGGCTTATGAATCCGGCTATCGGCGAAGACCTCTCGGAAACCAATGAAGCGAAACGCACGCTGACCGGCCGCCGCATCCCTCCCTTGAAGCGCGGCTTGCCGAAACAAACCGAGTCGGTCTGTCCCGAGTGCATGCGCCTGATTCCCGCCACGCTTTCCGAAAAGGGCGGCCAGGTCTGGATGGAGAAAACCTGCCCGGAGCACGGCCCGTTCGAGGACATTATCTGGGGCGACGCGCGGCTTTACCTGAAGGCCGAAGAATTTCACTACGCCGACGGCGACGGCCTCGAAAACCCCAACGCGGAGGCCACCAGCCGGTGCCCGTTCCAATGCGGCCTGTGTCCGGACCACGCGTCGAACACCGCTCTCGGGAACATCGACCTGACGAACCGCTGCGACCTGGCGTGCCCCATCTGCTTTGCGAACTCGGGCGCCTCCGGTTACGTCTATGAGCCGACGCTCGAGCAGGTCGTCGGGATGCTGCGGACATACCGGGCGATGCGGCCGTCGCCGGCGCGGGCGATCCAGTTCTCGGGCGGCGAACCGACCCTCCATCCCCGCTTTCTGGACTGTTTACGCGCGGCACGCGACGCGGGGTTCTCGCACATACAGATTGCGACGAACGGCCTCAGGTTCGCCCGCGAGCCCGACTTCGCCAAGCGCTGCGCCGAAGCGGGGCTCCACGACATCTATCTTCAGTTCGACGGCACAACGGACGAGGTGTGGGAAAAGACCCGCGGCCGGCCGCTCAGGCGGGAGAAGGAACGGTGCATCGAGCGCATCGCCGACACCGACATGAAGATCGTCCTCGTGCCCACCATCGTCCGCGGCGTGAACGACCATCAGGTCGGCGACATCGTGCGGTATGCCCTCGAGCGGATCGAGACGATCGCGGGCATCTCCTTCCAGCCCGTCGTGTTCACCGGTCGTATCGACGCACGCGAGCGCCTCCGCCGCCGGTACACGCTGACGGACCTGGCGCACGACGTGGCCCGTCAGACCGGCATCGGCGACCCCTACGAGGACTGGTTCCCCCTGTCGTGCGTCCAGCCGTTTGCGCGGCTGGTGGCGGCGGTGCGCGGCGAAGCGAACCTCATCATGTCCTGTCACCCGCACTGTTCGCTGGGAACTTATCTTTTCGTTGGCACGGACGGGCGGCCGGTCCCGATTCCGCAGTTTTTCGACTTGAGGGGATTGCTCGACGAGATGTGGCGGCTGGCCCGGAAGGGTGAGCGGAGCCGCTTCAAACTTTTCACAAAGGCCCGATCCTTCCTCGCGCTGAAGCGGCATTTTCGGCCCGAGCACGCCCCGGCCGGTATGACCTTCGACGGGTGGCTCCACACGCTGAACGGCATGGTCGATAAGAAGGTCGGCCGCGGCAAGGTCGGCAAGAAGACCTTCCGCAGCCTCATGGTCGCTGGCATGCACTTTCAGGACCGCTACAATTACCAGACGGACCGCGCGCGGCGATGTGTCATCCATTACGCCGCCCCGGACGGCCGTTTGTACCCCTTCTGCACCTACAACGCGGGACCGGAGTACCGGTACAAGGTCGAGAGGAAGTTTGCCGAAACGCCCGAAGCATATCGCGCCAGGCGGGCGGAGTGACGCGTGGCCGTGGGCCGCATTTTTCGCTTGACCCGAGACGCTCGGTTCGTACCATGCAGGGCATAGCGTGGGGAGACCTGACCGGGGGCGGGTTGTGCCTATATCCACTCGAACTGTCCGTTTTCCCAGCGGCCTTCGCCGTCTGGCCCAAGCCCGATGGCTGATGGCCGTCTGTCTGATCGCCCTCGCGGCCGGATGCCAGCCGCAAGCGGAGCGGAAGCCCCAACTGTATTGCCTGCGCGGCCGCGTGCTGGACGCCGAAACCGGCGAGGGTCTGCCGCGGGCGCACCTCTGGCTTCGGGCCGGAATTTCCACGGCGTTCGGCTCGAGGTCCCTGGCAACCGCCGGCATCACCAAGACCGATGGAACCTACGAACTCGAACTGGGGGAAGGCTTCGACGTGGTGCAATTGGCCCACGCCATCCATGCCAGTGCAGGCAAGCCCGGCTACGCGCCGAAAACCACCAACCTCCCGACGCCGACCAAGGCGCAGCCGTTCTACGTTGCGCCGGATATCATCCTGTCGAGAGAAAAAGCGAAACCCTTTGCGACCGGGTCACCTTCCGGCCAGTGAAGGATGGGAGCAGCCGGCGGACGAGCCGTTTTCCGCTTCAGGAGGCTTCCCCGGCCCCGATACTTATCGGGGCCGACTCGGCGTCTTCCCTGCTCAGCAGCCCCAGGAACGTCTCGACACAATCGACATCGAACTGGGTGCCTGCACAGCGCCTGAGTTCCGCCACCGCCGCCTCGTGCGTGAGTGGCGGCCGATACGGCCGCGCGCTGGTCATGGCATTGTAGGAGTCCACGACGGCCAGAATCTTGGACTCCAGCGGAATCTCATCGCCTGAGCAGCCATCCGGATACCCGCTGCCGTCGATCCGCTCGTGGTGGCGGAGCATGATGGGCTTCGCCAACTTCAGAAAGCTGATGTGTTCGATCAGTTGGATGCCGCACAACGGGTGCTGGCGCACAAGGACCCACTCGGTGTCGGTCAAGGGGCGTTCGGCCCGAAGAATCCTATCGGGAATGGCCAGTGTGCCGATGTCGTGCAACTCGGCGGCACAGGAGAGGGCCTGCAGGCGTTCCTCTGAGAGGCCGAGTTCGCGGCCGATGCCCGCGCACAAAGCCTGGATCCGAAGCGCCCCTTCCTCGGCAATCCTCACACTGATTCGCCGCGCCCCCACCGCTTCGCCGGCGTAATCGATGGCTACCTGTGCGGCCGCTTCGACCGAGTCCGCCATCGCCAAACGCTTCAGGAACGCGCACCGCCACTCCTCACGCTCCCCCTTCTCGAACGAGTTGTCAAGCGCTGAGACCAGGTCGTCCGTCTGCCGATTAATCGCCAAACCCAACGCCACCACCGCCAGGATGCTCATCGCAACCAGCGCCTTGGTTGCGAACGGCCCCAGGGGCGAGTCGAGTAGAAAGGCAATCACCAGCAGGAGCATCAGGAGCATGGACGCCTGGAGACCGTAGCACCACCGGACACCTGGCAGGTGGCACCACCGGCATCGCTGGTACGGGGCGCGGCCGAGTGCGCGGCAGACGAGGCAATCGGGGTTTAACCGGCCAGCGGTGGGTTCAAAGGGCTTCGGCTCGGCCGGCGCCTGGCGGCCCGCCAGCACGATGGCCCCGGCGTACATGAGCGCCGTCACGGAAAACCCCGTCGCCGCTTCCAGAAGCGCCGTGGCCGACGCCCCAAGAATCGGAAGCCACCCGAAGGGATAGCCGGTCAGCAGCAGCCCCAACCCTAAACCAAGCAGGCCGACCCGCACCGCCTCGTTGAACCGATGGACACCGTAATGAAACTCCGCGTCCGCACGGTCCTCCGGTGTCTTGAAAAAGTCGTAAAGGCGGGCAACCACGGCGAGGCGAACCGAAACCAACGCCGCCGCCGAAAGGCCCAGCGCTATCCAGACAGGGGAAGCCCAATCGGCCAGATAGGCCGCCATCGGCACGGCGCCTGCCACGAAACAGTGGAGCCGAAGCCCATTCTTCCGACAGGTGAACGGGGACGCCATTCCAGCACTCCTCAGCCAAGGGGGAGGCCGTGCGAAAAAGGTGCGGTTACTCCATCCTCTTAAGCGCATTCCTATTATCGGCTGGGCAAACCGACCTTTATCACATAAAATCTTGCCGGAACGGCCCTCATAACTGCGACAGGAGCGCCAATCGCCGGCTGCATCCGAGGCCGAGTTCGGCCCTTTCCCGCCAGCCGTGAAATCAATTCCGCGTCTATTCAGATTGGGAGGCAAATATCAGGACGGGGCTCCATAGCGCGCCGTGGCGTTCCGCTATGGCAAGGGTATGCCAAAAGGTTTCGACGTGGTGCAACTGGCCCACGCCAGCGATGCCAGGGCAGGCAAGCCCGGCTACGCGCCGAAAACCACCAACCTCCCCCCGCCGACCAAGGCGCAGCCGTTCTACGTTGCGCCGGACATCCTCCTGTCGAGAGAAAAAGCGAAACCCTTTGCGACCGGGTCACCTTCCGGCCAGTGAATTCGGTCCATTAAGCCCCCCATTTTGTCACCCCGAGCGAAGTCGAGGGGTCTCGCCGTTACTATCCCCGACGTCTCACCACGGTTCAGAAGTCAGCCGAGAATCGCCGAACCAGTCGGCGCTGAGGTCTTTCCAGTTTCGGTTCATCGATTCAATGAGGGCCACCTTTTTCTCGCGCCGCCACCGCTTAATCTGCTTCTCCCGGGCGATGGCCGCGGTCACCTCCGGCGTCGCTTCAAAGTAAACCAGGCGGTCGATGTTGTACTTCTTGGTGAAGCCGGGCAACAGGCCGTGTTTGTGTTCATACACCCGGCGCTCAAGGTTGTTGGTGACGCCGGTGTAAAGCGTTCCGGAACGGTTAGTCATGATATAGACATAATATTGGCGCACGGCAAAGGCCCTCGTTGCGCGCCCATTGTAGAGGGGCCTAGAGGGCAATAGCAAAAATTAACGGCGAGATTCCTCCACTCATCCCGATTTTATCGGGATTCGGTCGGAATGACATGGCATGGGCTGCCTTCGGTCCCGGCGCGCCGGGATCACGGTTGCCGTTCGGCCCCGATGTTTATCGGGACCGACGCGGCGTCTTCCTTGCTCAGCAGCCCCAGGAACATCTCGACACAACCGGCATCGAACTGGGCCCCCCCGCACCGCCTGAGTTCCGCCGCCGCCACCTCGTGCGTGAGCGCGGGCCGATACGGCCGCGCGCTGGTCATCGCATCGTAGGAGTCCACGACGGCCAGAATCCTGGACTCCAGCGGAATCTCATCGCCCGAGCGGCCCTCCGGATACCCGCCGCCGTCGATCCGCTCGTGGTGGTAGAGCATGATGGGTTTCGTCAATTTCAGAAAGCCGATGTGTTCGATCAGTTGGACGCCGCGGGACGGATGCTGGCGAATGAGGACCCACTCGGCGTCGGTCAAGGGACGTTCGGCCTGAAGAATCCCATCGGGGATGGCCAGTTTGCCGATGTCGTGCAACTCGGCGGCACAGGACAGGGCCTGCAGGCGTTTCTTTCCGAAGCCGAGTTCGCGGCCGATGGCCGCGCACCAGGCCTGGACCCGAAGCGAGTGGCCGTGCGTGCACGGGTCCTTTGCCTCCATCGCCAGCGCCAGCGCCCGGATCGTGTCATAGTTGGCCTTTTCCAACTGGCGGTGCGCCAACTGGCCCGCCAGGCTGATGGCCGTCGCCTCCGCGACAAACTCCATCTCGTCGGTGTCGGATTCGGAGAACGCCCGCTCGGGCTTATCGGTCACATTGATACAACCGACTTTGTCTCCGTTGGCGCCCATGGGCGCCGTGATGAGCGGAAGCGAGGCCGACGCGCCCGCTCCCTCAAGACCCAACGCAAGGGCCGGCATCTCGGTCATCACGTCGTGGAACAGAACGGCTCGGCCGGTCGAAAACACGCGGCCACAAATCCGTTTATCGAGCGGCACCTCGACCTTCTCGGCGATGTGCAGCGGAAGTCCCCGCGAGGCCACAATCCGAAGCACCCCTTCCTCGGCAATCATCACACTGATTCGCCGCGCCCCCACCGCTTTGCCGACGTAATCCACGGTCGTCTGCGCGGCCGCTTCGACCGAGTGCGCCGCCGCCAAACGCTTCAGAAACGCGCAGCGCCTCGCCTTGCGCTCCCCCTTCTCGAACGAGTCGTCCAGCGCTGAAACCAGGTCGTCCGTCTGCCGATTAATCGCCAGACCCAACGCCACCACCGCCAGGATGCTCATCGCAACCAGCACCTTGGTCACGAACGGCCCCAGGGGAGAGTCGAGCAGAAAGGCAATCACCAGCAGGAGCATCAGGAGCATGGACGCCTGGAGACCGCAGCACCACCGGACACTTGGCAGGCGGCACCACCGGCATCGCTGGTACGGGGCGCGGCCGAGTGCGCGGCAGATGAGGCAATCGGGGTTCAACCGGCCAGCGGTGGGTTCAAAGGGCTTCGGCTTGGCCGACGCCAGGCGACCCACCAGCGCTATGGCCCCGGCGTAAATGAGCGCCGTCACGGAAAACCCCGTCGCCGCTTCCAGAAGCGCCGTGGCCGACGCCGCCAAAATCGGAAGCCAACCGAAGGGATAGCCGGTCAGCAGCAGCCCCAACCCTAAACCAAGCAGGCCGACCCGCACCGCCTCGTTGAACCGATGGACACCGTAATGAAACTCCGCGTCCGCGCGATTCTTCGGTGTCTTGAAAAAGTCGTAAAGGCGGGCAACCACGGCGAGGCGAACCGAAACCAGCGACGCCGCCGAAAGGCACATCACTATCCAGACAGGGGAAGCCCAATCGAGCAGATAGGCCGCCATCGGCACGGCGCCTGCCACGAAACAGTGGAGCCGAAGCCCGTTCTTCCGACAGGTGATTGGGGATGCCATCCCGGGGCCTCCCAGCACACTGGACGACATCCACGAGTGGACCCCCCTGCCGTCCTTCAGACCTATCGGATATTTAAGACCGCTATCATCAAGATAAATTGCCCCTGGACGGGGGGGAGGGGGGGGTGACCACATTATCCCCTGCGTGTCGGGTCCACCACGGCGTTAGCCGCCCCGCTTGTCGGAGCGCAGCGCAGACCCGCCGTGGAGGGCGGGGCGGTAGCGCGGGCGTACGCCCGCGCCATTAAAAAGAGTCACACCCGGACAGGGCCGTCAGGGAATCTCCGGTATGCGCGTGGAGAGATGAGGCCAGGGGATGTCAACCAGCAGGCCGCGGCTACTGTGACAGGGAGTCGTCAGCCCTGCCAGGTACAGCCTTGTTTTCGCCGCCGGCCGGGTCCGGCAGACCGGTCAGGCATCCGACGCGGCGAGGTAACTTTCCGCACCGGCGACGCCGTCTGCCTTGTTGTACGAGGACCTACATCCCTTGTCTGCAAGGGCGTTCACATCGGTTTCATGGCCGGATAGCGTTTTCGGGAGGGACACCCGCTTCCCTGGCTTGTGTGATGGCGCGCCTCAAGAGGAAGAAGTTGATGACAGCCCAAATGCCAACAGCGGCTATGAACCCTAACGCCCATGGCAACACGGGTTCCGGAACCGGTCGTCCTCCTACCGTGATCCGCCACGGCGTCAACGAGCTGCCTACTATCATGATTGCCCACACAAGGGCGTACGCGACCATGATCCAGCTAAGCCACTTGGCGGCTTTCCGGCTGCCAGAAAGGACGTAAAACGAAAGGACCACAACTACTATGGCAAGCAGGTCAATCATGCACGCATCAAAGAGCACCGTGCCCGCAACGGTTGATGCCAGCAGAGATACCCCGAAGGCCACCGTGGACCAACCAGCCGCTTTCGAGGATGCCGCTCCAGTTCTTTGTTCCACGGCGTCACCCCCCGAATCGGTCGGGAGCGCTTTCATCCGGGATTTTCCATATGCCATTCTGCCCCCGACCGTCGCGAGCCTTTTCCATGGATGTTACTCGCCTCGGCGCAACGTCGCAAGCCCTCGTTCGGCCTCCGAATGGCCGTCCGACTCCTTGTCGCTCGGGCCCGGCGCGCTGCTGTCCAGCAGCGCCACGCATTAGGCTACGGTGGTCCGCATCGGCTGCACGGCTCGTAGCCTTGCTCTTTCGCGATCGGCAGGCTGATCGAAATCCTGCTCTCTCGCAGGTGCTCACAGCTCTCCCGGTGGTACTTGCTGCCCGCCCGCGTGATATAGACCGTGGGCTCGTCGGGATCCACGTACCGCGTTGCTGCGCCCGCCTTGATGAGCACGTCAGAGAGCCAGCCCTTCTGCGTCCAGACCCGCACCAGCATCCTGCCGTGAGCGTCGGTGGCGCGTCGCCCGGAGGGGAAAATCCAGACGGGCGTTTGGCCGACCGTTCTCGCCGTAATCTGCCGCGCACGCTCACCGTTCCTTTCATCGAGTTCGGGGCAGGCCACGTCAAACAGGCGCAGCCTGACCTTTTGGCCCTCCCGCACGACCTCCAGCGTGTCCCCGTCCCTCACCCCGCTGACGATGGCCGAAAACGCAGTCGGGCCGGGCGGCGCGGGAAGATTCTCAGGCGACTCAGCCGTCGCTGAGACAAGACAAAGGGAAAGCACACAGGTCAGCAGAACGGAAAAACGCGCTCGCTTCATGGCAGGGCCCCCTTCTGAGCGGACGTGGGTATGCTGGGATTCTAGTGGGCACGAGCGCCGCGCGGGTGGCTGTGTTGACCGCGCAATCCGAAATCGCTCATTGTCCATACAGCCATCCTTCGTCGAGCATCGCGAGGTAGTTTTCGAGCGGCACGTAGTTGGCCACCGAGTTGCCGGTGCCCAGGCAATACCCGCCGCCCGGCTGGCAGACGTCGAGGGTGCGGCGGACGCGCTGGCGAATGGCGGCCTCGGTGGACCGGCACAGGAAGTCGACGTCGATGCCGCCCAGAAGCGCGATCCGTTGGCCGTACGTCGCCTTGACCTCGCAGACGTCCTCAATGGTATCCTCAAAACTGTGCTTCGCATCGATCCGCACGTCGTCCAGCAGGTCGTCGATGATGTCCCGAAGGTTGCCGCACGAGTGCAACAGGTAGGGCCGCCCGGCGGCGTGGGCCATGGCGGCCAGGACCTTGTGGTTCGCCAGGCCCAACCGCCGCGTGTCGTCGGGCGAGATCAGCAGGCCCGTCTTGAAACCCATGTCGTCGCTCGCAAAGACGGCCTTGACGCGGTCGAACTCCAGGAGGCGGCTCGTCTGGACGCGGTCGGTCTCCAGCAGCCGCGCGGCGATCGCCTCGACCAAGTCGGGCGCGTCGTACAGGGAATAACAGAGCGTCTCATACCCCATGAGCCAGCACAGGAGCTCGGCAAAGTGCCCGACGTCTCGCGCCAGAACACACATGTCGTCGGGCAGGTTGGCCTCGTACCACTCGAGTTCGCGTGTCGCGGCAGGCACCGCCGGGTCGGGCCATGGGTACGCCTCAAAATCGTCCCAACTCGCGATGGGCCCGCGGTGCTCGTCTATGAACCCGCGGCCGCCGTCGTGGGCCAGGTGGGCCGTGTCGGGCACCGTCTGCCACCGCAGCGCCCAGTCCATGCCACCCAGCCGGGCGCACACGTAATCGAATCCGCAGAACCGCTGGATCGCCATCTCGCGGCGCTGGGCGTAGTACGGGTCCGACGGGTCCAAGTCGGCCAGAAGGTCGTAGCGGTCGGCGATGGCGTCGGCGATCTCGGTATCCTGGAACAGTTCCAGGTGATACGCGCGGTCGGGCGTGCCCTGGCGTCGGAGGTTGGCGATGAGGCCTTCCCAGTTCGGCGCGGACGTGCGTTCGAGAGCGGGGTAGCGTTTCATATCGGAGCCTTGCGGGCTGTGCGGTCTTGCCGGAGGGCATTCTGACATACCGCGGCCGGTATCTCAAGTCTTCCCACCGACACGGAGGCAGGTCTGACAGGCCCCGGCGATGGTCAACCCGTGCGATCCAGCGGCACGGACTGCAAGTCCCGGCGCGCCGGGATGGCACCCGGCGCATGGCAAAGCCCGGCTACGCCGAGTCGGCCCGGACCACCGGAACGATTCCAACGTCACAAAGGGTCTCGAGCACGTCATCGCGCATCATCGGGCCATCTCCTCTCCTGGAAAGAACGCTTGGGGGAAGTCTAACGCGGGTCGCCACGGGCGACTCGACGTGGCGAGCGGCAGGGGGGACCATGTAACTACTTCATCTCCTCGAGCAGGCGGGCGGCCTCGGCGGCCTCCGACGTCTCAGGATACTCCGAGAGGATCTTTTCACACTGCTCGCGGGCCAAATCCAGACGGCCGGCGCCGAGATAATTCATCGCCAGGCCGAGCCACTCGCTCGCCTCGCGCTCGGCCTTGATTTCGCGGATGCGGGCCATGAGCGCAGCATCCTTTTCGAGGCGCTCAATCGCGGCTGCCGCCTCCTGAGCCGGCGCCGTCTCGCCACCCAGA
>DATLBA010000003.1:0-15551 GCA_035527275.1 Phycisphaerae bacterium | reverse complement strand
GAGTTCCTGTGGCGGTCTTTATTGCGCCTTCTGAAGGAGGCCAGGGCCGAAAAGGAGACGTCGTATCACTTTCTCATCCCATCTCTCTTGATGGGCTATCTGGCCTTTGAAGGCTACGTCGACTTCTGTGGCATTGTGCTTCTTCCGGAGTTGTGGAAAAAAGAGAAGGAGTGCTTTAAAGGTAAGGGGGTCGAGGGGAAACTCGAAGCGCTTGTGAAAGAGCTGCACGACTTCTCATGGAAGAAGGATCGGCGTCCGTATCAAACGATAAAGAGTCTGAAGACCTTTCGTGACAGCGTCGTACACGCGAAGCCCGTGGCCCGGCGGTATGTTGTAGAGGAGCAGGAGGGGGGGTAGCCCGTTTGAATTCAAGACTTCCTGGGATGAACACATGTCTGTTGGTGCTGTAGAGAAGGCCAGGGACGACATAAAGTCATTCTGTCAGTCTTTGCTCGATGGGTTGCGCAAGGTGTCAGATGACCCACACCTAGTATTCGACGCTTTTGAGGGGCCCCTTGCCAATGCCGAAGGTTCGAGCATCGACTAACAACCGGGCCTATATGTATAAGGCCCGGTTGGGGACAAGCGCCCCGGCCGGGCCTTTCGTTTCGTGTTGAGGCCGGCGGCCAGCCGCCGCCCCTATCGTGCCGTACGCGGCAACCTCGCACGCCTCGGCTGCAGCCCACGGCTGGGCGCTCTTTCATCCCCAGTGACGTCAGCATTCGTCGAGTGTTCTCAAATCCGCGACGATGGATTCTATCCTTTCCTTGATGCCGTCAGGATGGTCTGCAGGCGACTCCTCGTGCTCTTGCGGAGCGTAATCTTCTGTGTCCTCGGCCAACGTCTCCAACGCTTGGATACATTTCTCAAGCCTGTTCTGCGCCTCCGCTGCTTGGTTGCGTTTCTTTGGCCACATTGCGTAACCGACCGCCAACACAATAGCGAGGACGACCTCCCAAAACAGGGGTCCTGCCTCTTCATTATCCTCATAGGTGTAGCCCGGTACAAGCCTCTCTGCTTCACCGAGCAATCCAAAAAATATTGAGAGACAAAAAAGCACGATAATTAGTTTCTTCCACTCTATACCTGCCAGAAACTCCCTGCCGTCCAATAGATTCCTAATCCCGGCAGCACACACTATACTCACAAGCAGCCCAACACCGAAACAGAGGATTGCTTGGAGAAACGGCGCGCGTTGCCAGTAGACTTTAGCATCGAGGAAGTACTCCAAGGCCCACGTTAGAGCGCGGAACACGACAAGCACATAGACCAAGAACACGCCAATGAATACCGCTGCCAGCAAAGCCCATTTCAGTTTCACTTTCATAGCGCTCCCACCTAACGTTGTGCGCCTCACGGGCGTGGCTTCGGCACCTTCTCACCGAGCACAGCCATGCCTTCCCTAGGCCGCGCCCGGCTGAGCGGGGCAATGGCCCCCGGCGACGGCGACGATCACGCGGCGGCCCGAGCATCACCCGCGGGCTCACGCCCACGGCTCGGAGCACCGCTAGGTCGCCCCACCGAGTTGGGCACGCACTAAGTCGGGGACCTTCTCAAGCGCCGCGGGCAGGGCATCGGGGTTTTTGCCGCCGGCCTGGCCGAGGTCCGGCCGCCCGCCGCCTCCACCGCCCACCTCCTTGGCCACTTCGCGGACGATGTTCCCCGCATGCAGACCTTTCTCGACAAGGTCATTCGTCGCGGCAGCCACAAGGCTGACCTTCTCGCCCTCGCGGCTGCCGAGAACGACAAGCACCGAGTCCTGCTTTCGGCGGATCACATCACAGGCCTCGCGCAGCGCGTTCTGGTCGGCGCCTTCGACCTCGGCGGCCAGGACCGGCACGCCCTCGACGTCCCGCACCTGCTCGAGCAATTCATCCACGCCGCCGCGCTTTGAGACGCTTCGGGCCTTGGTGAGTTCGTTCCTGAGGTCCTTAATCTGCTTCTGAAGATTCTCGATGCGCGCGAGCATCGTCTCAGGCGTGGCCTTGAGCGCCGCGCACGCCTCGGTGATGCGATTCTCTTCCTGGTGGAGGTAATCCAGGGCCTCAAGACCCGTCACGGCCGTAATCCGGCGCACGCCCGCCGCAATGGACTCCTCGCCGGTAATCTTGAAGAGGCCGACCCGGGCCGCCGTGTCCAGATGCGTTCCGCCGCACAGTTCCATCGAAAAGTTGCCGACCGAGACGACGCGGACCCGATTGGCATATTTTTCGCCGAACAGGGCCATCGCCCCGCGATTGCGAGCCTCCTTGAGCGGCATGGTTTCAATCTTGACGGGTGCTGCTTCCAGGATGCGGTCGTTGACGAGGCGCTCGACCCTGCGGCGCTCGTCGGGCGAAAGGGCCACCGGATGGGTAAAGTCAAACCGCAGGCGCTCGGGCGACACCTCCGAGCCCGCCTGATGCACGTGCTCGCCTACACTAGCGCGCAGGGCCCACTGCAAAAGGTGCGTCGCGGTGTGGTTCCGGGCGATGGCCAGGCGCTTCTGCACATCCACTGCCGCGCGGACACGTTTGCGCCGCTTGATCCGGCCCTTCTCGACCGTCACGAGGTGCACGATAAGGGAATGATCGAGGATCGTGTCGGAGACGGTCGCCTCGCCGCCTTTGGATTCGAGGCGTCCGACGTCGCCCACCTGACCCCCGGAGCGGGCGTAGAAGGGCGTCCGGTCGAGGAGGACCTGGGCCTGCTGGCCGGCCTCGGCCGAATCGACCCACTCGTCGCCGACGAAAATGGCCAGGACGCGCGCTTCGGTCTCGATGGATTCATGGCCGATGAAATCGGTCTCCAGGTTTTCGCGCCGCAGGCGGTCGAGGGCCTGTTCGGAGAGGAACTCGCGCTTGAAGACAATCGCCTCGCCGCCCATGCGCGAGCCGGCCCGCGACTGGGCGCGCTGTCCCTCCATCATCCCTTCGAAAGTCCTTTCTAAAGCCTCCCGATCGCAAACAACGTGCTCCTGCCCCAACACCTCCTCCATATATTCCAGCGGCACTCCATGGGTGTCATAGGCCTCAAACATGATTGGCGCGAGTGTCCGAGGATCACCATACGTAGTCGCCTTGCGCGTTTCCTCGCTCAGCCCTAACTCATCCGCAAGGCGTTTCTTGAACCCTTGAGTGCCCGGTGAATCCTCACTGATCGCCGCGACGAACCGCTCCTCTTCCTGCTTGAGGATGTTCTCGATGATGGTCCGGCGCTGCGCAAGTTCCGGATAGACTCCGGCCATCTGCTCTTCGACCACCGGAACCAGTTCGTAAAGGAACGGCTCGTGGACATCAAGCATTCGCCCGTTGATGGCCGCGCGGCGAATAAGTTTCCGGACAACGTAGCCTCGGCCGCCGCGGTCGGGCAGCGCCCCGTCGGCGATGCAAAACGCAATAGCGCGGACGTGTTCAGCGATGCGGCGAAGGCGCTGGCTAATCTCGTCATGCATACCAGGTGCGTAGTCGCGGCCGGTCCGCTCGGCGGCGGCCTCGACGAGAGGCAGCATGATGTCGATGTCAAGGGCCGTCGGAGCGCCCTGCATAATGGCGGCCATGCGCTCGAGGCCCATCCCCGTGTCGATGTTCTTCGAAGAGAGCGGCTCCATGCGGCCGCCCTCCTGCCGGTCGAACTGCTGGAGGACGAGGTTCCAGACCTCGACGAATCGGCCCGGATCGGTGGCCGGGGTCGAATCGTCCACCGTCGGGACACCCGTATCAACCAGGATCTCGGTGCACGGGCCGCACGGTCCGTTCGGGCCCTTTGACGGGGCGGACTCGGGCCAGAAGTTTTCGTCCTCGCCGAACCGCCAGATTCGCTCTTCAGACACCCCTATCCGTTTGTTCCAGATCTCGAAAGACTCCTCGTCGTCCTCGTAGATGGTGATCCAGAGGTCCTCGGGTTTCCGGCCCATCTCCTCGAGCATGAACTGCCAGGCCCACTGGCACGCCTCGCGCTTGAAATAGTCGCCGAAGGAGAAGTTGCCGAGCATCTCGAAAAAGGTCATGTGCCAGCGGGTCACGCCGACGTTGTCGATGTCGGCGGTGCGGAGGCACTTCTGACACGAGGCGGCTCGCCTGAAAGCGGCGGGCTTGAAGCCGAGGAACTCTTCCTTGAACTGG
Organism: Phycisphaerae bacterium; assembly: GCA_035527275.1. Taxonomy (GTDB): domain Bacteria; phylum Planctomycetota; class Phycisphaerae; order FEN-1346; family FEN-1346; genus DATLBA01. The sequence continues at coordinate 11,448 of DATLBA010000003.1, read as the reverse complement.
TTCATCCCCGCCCCGGTGAAAAGGAGCGTCGGATCGTTGTGAGGAATCAGTGAGTCGGAGGGGATAATTTTATGCCCCCGCTTCTCGAAAAACCGCAAGAACCGGTCGCGGATTTCGTCGGTTTTCACGCGTCGGGCTCCCCTTGGTCCCTTTTTCCAGCAGGCCGACCGGCCATGGCCGGCTCGCCCAGAGCGCGCCCACCGCCGGTTGAACACACCATACTAACGTGAAATGCGGCGCTTGCAAGCGATTCCCAGCCCCCGACGGGGGTGGTGGGGAAAAATCGGGCAAAAAAGGTCTTGCCTCCGGTTTGTCGCAGGTGGTAGAATACAACTGCACATCCGGTGGTTCCTGACCGGGGAGCCACCTCGCGCGGCTGTGGCGTGGGGGCGCGCGAGATTCGGGTCCCGTCGGGTTGCCGAGGCCGCTCGCGGGCTCGAAGGCGAGAGGGGTGCATAGATGGATTCCGGCCTGCAGTTATACCTGCGGGAAATCAATCAGACCCGGCTCCTCACCCCGGAAGAAGAGATCGCCACCGCGCGGCGAATCCGCAAAGGGGACCGCCAGGCGCGGGATGAGATGATCCGCTGTAACCTGCGACTCGTGATTTCGATTGCGAAGAATTACACGCGCCGTGGCCTGAGCCTGATGGACCTGATTGAGGAGGGGAACCTGGGCCTGCTGAGAGCGGTGGAGAGGTTCGATCCGGCGCAGGGGTGTCGTTTCTCGACGTATGCATCGTGGTGGATTCGCCAGGCGATTAAGCGCAGCCTGATCAGCGCCGTCAAGCCGGTTGAGATTCCCGCATACATGGTGGACATGATTAGCAAGTGGCGCCGGGCGGTGATCCGGTTGGAGTGTGAGAACGGCCGTCCGCCGACCCAGTGGGAGATTGCGCGGCGGATGGCCCTGTCGCGTAAGAAGGTCGAGGTGGTCGCGCGGGCGGCGCGGGCGTTCAGTTCGCCGTTCCAAGCGGTGTCAGACGATACGGAGTGGTCGCTTTCGGAGATGTTGGCCGACGAGCAGAGCCGCTCGCCCGTCGACGCGCTTCTGGAACACCGTCGGACCGAGATGGTTATGAAGTCGTTGAACTCGATCGACAAGCGTGCGGCCACGATTTTGCGTATGCGGTTCGGGCTGGACGGACACGAACCGATAACGCTCAAGGAAATCGGCAAGCAGGTGGGCCTGACGCGCGAGCGGGTTCGCCAAATCGAACGAGACGCGCTCCAAAACATTACGGAGGCCATCCAAAGCCAGGAGGAAGAGGTTAAGACACCTGTCGCCGACAGCCGGTGAGAGACGAGCCGCCCGGCCATTCCCGGCTCCCTTCGAGAAGGACCATCCCGATGACCGAAAACGCCCCCGGACAGGACCTTCGCTCCTACATCCGGAGCATCCCGGACTTTCCGAAGCCCGGGATTATGTTTCGCGACATTACACCGCTCCTCGAGGACCCGGCGGCGCTGCGCGAAGCCGTTCGCCGTATGGCCGAGCCTTACGGTCCCAGCGCCGTTGACGTGGTGGTGGGAGCCGAGTCGCGCGGGTTCATTTTCGGGACCGGCGTTGCGATGGCGCTGAATGCGGGTTTTGTTCCGGTGCGGAAGAAGGGGAAACTGCCCGCCCGGACGCTCGAGGTGACATACAAACTGGAGTACGGGACCGACACGGTCCAGATGCACGCCGACGCGATTCGGCCCGAGATGCGCGTCCTGATGGTGGACGATTTGTTGGCGACGGGCGGGACGATGGCAGCCTGCTGCGAGATGGTCGAAAAGGCGGGCGGCCGGATCGTCGGCGTCGAGTTTCTGATTGAACTGGCCTTCCTCAACGGCCGCCAGCGCCTCGGCGGCTATCCCATCCGCTCGCAGATTGTTTACGACAGCGAAGAGGCGTAGCGCCTCGGTTCGCAAGATGTGAAGTGGTTATGGTCAACACACCTCAGACAGCCGACAGGTAAGGCTGCCGACTCCTTTGGCGCTCAGCCCCGTCGCTTGCGCTTTGCGGTGCGCCGGCGGGAGGCCTTTTTGCGGGCTTTGGCGGGTTTTGCCGGCGGCGTCCTGCCGTCGGCGAAGGCGAGCGGCAGCACGTCTTCGACGTTGCGGACATAGTGGAAGTGCATGCCGCGACGAATCTTCGGGGGGATTTCCTCAAGGTCTTTGCGGTTTCGCTCCGGCAGGATGACGGTATCGAGGCCGGCGCGTTTGGCGGCCAGGACCTTTTCCTTGATACCGCCGACCGGCAGGACGAGGCCGCGGAGGGTCATCTCGCCGGTCATGGCGACGTTGTCGGCGATGCTCCGCTTCGTCAGCAGGCTGACCAGAGCGCTGAAGATGGTTATCCCGGCGCTGGGGCCATCCTTGGGGACGGCGCCGGCGGGAACATGGATGTGGAGGTCCTGTTTGCGGAAGACGTGAGGGTCGATGTTCCAGCGGTCGGCGCGTGAGCGGATGTAGGAGAGGGCGGCCTGGGCGGACTCTTTCATGACGTCGCCGAGTTGGCCGGTCAGACTCAGTTTCCCGGAACCGGGCATCGCCGTGGCTTCGATGAAGAGGATGTCGCCGCCCGCCGATGTCCATCCGACGCCGGTGGCGACTCCCGGCGTGCTGGTGCGGAGTTTGACCTGGGGCAGATAGCGTTCGGGGCCGAGGTAGTCGGCGACGTTCCTGGCGGTGATGCGCACGGTTCTGCGTTCGCCCTCGCTGATCTGTCCGGCGGCGCCACGGCAGACGGAGGCAATCTCGCGTTCGAGGTTCCGGACGCCCGCCTCGTGGGTGTAGTAGCGGATGACCCGCCTGAGCGCCGCATCCGTGAAGCGGATCTGCCCGGCCTCCAGGCCGTGTTCGGTGCGTTGGCGCGGCACGAGGTAGCGCTTGGCGATGGCGAGTTTCTCCTCCTCGACATAGCCGGGCAGCGGGATGACCTCCATGCGATCCTTCAGGGCGGGCGGAACGGGGTCCAGGAGGTTGGCGGTGGCGATGAAGAGGACGCGGCTGAGGTCGAACGGCACGTTGAGGTAATGGTCGGTGAACGAGTGGTTCTGTTCGGGGTCGAGGACTTCCAGCAGCGCGCTGGTCGGGTCGCCTCGCCAGTCGGTTCCGAGTTTGTCCACTTCGTCGAGCATGAAGACGGGGTTGTTGACGCCGACTTTGCGGAGTTCCTGGATGATGCGGCCGGGCAAGGCGCCGACGTAGGTTCGCCGATGGCCGCGAATCTCGGCCTCGTCGCGCAGGCCGCCGAGGCTGGCCCGGACGAACTTGCGGTTCATGGCCCGGGCGATGCCCTGTCCAAGGCTGGTTTTGCCGACGCCCGGCGGGCCGACGAAGCAGAGGATGGGTCCGCGCAGGTCTTCCCGCAGTTTCCGGACGGCGAGGAACTCGAGAATTCGCTTTTTGGGCTGTTCGAGGCCGTAGTGGTCGCGGTTGAGGATTTGCCTGGCCTTGGCCAGATTGAGGCGGTCTTCGGTGCTTTTGACCCAGGGCAGTTCGGCGAGGTATTCGAGGTAGGTCCGGACGACGCTGAACTCGGGGGCCTGGATGGGCATGACTTCGAGCCGCCTTAGTTCTCTCTCGGCTTCCTTGCGGACCTTTTCGGGCGGGCGTGCGGCGTCAAGGCCTTCGCGCAGGTGTTCGATGAGTTGGGTTTTTTCATCGGATTCGCCGAGTTCGTTCTGAATGGCCTTCAGTTGCTCGCGCAGGTAGTACTCGCGCTGGGTTTTGTCGATGCTGGTCCGTGCGTCGGACTGAATTTTATCGGCGAGTTCGAGGACACCGATTTCGCGCTGCATCAGGTCTACAGCGACGCGGAGGCGCTGGGCGACGCGCGGTTCCTCCAGGAGGGCCTGCTTCGTGGGCACATCGACGTTCATGTTGGCGATGATGAAGTCGGCGAGTTGGCCCGGGGCCTCGATGGCCTGCACGATGGCCGCTGCTTCCTGCGGGATGCGCTGGGAGAGTTCGATGATGCGGCTCATGAGGTCCCGGGCCGTTACGGTCAGGGCCTCGACTTCGGTCCCTTCCTGGATGATGTCCGGCACGGGTTCGATCTCGACCCGGAAAAACGGGTCGGCCTGGACCGCAGACTTTAGCCGCACACGCCCCGCCGCATGCACAATCACCGTCTGGTTGCCGTCGGGCAGGCGCGCCATCTTCAGGACGCGGACCGCGCAGCCGACGCGATAGAGGCCTTCGAACGCGGGTTCTTCCCGGGAGGCGTCCTTCTGGGTGGCGACGGCGAAGAGGCGGTCCCCCATCACCACCTTTTCCATGAGGGCGAGACTGCGGGGCCGGCCGACGGTCAGCGGCTGGACAATACCGGGAAACAGGACCATCTCCCGGATCGGCATGACCGGCAGGACGGGCGGCAGGGAAGGTTCCTGCTCGGTCTCCGGGCGGGGCTTTTCGGCGGCCTGCTTTTGAACTTTCACACGGTCCGGCACGTCTGGTTTCCTCCGGCGTTATCCTTGAGGCCGGCGTTTGGGCATCTGAATCCGCAAGAGCCCCTCGCGGCATCGGGCCGTGACGGCTCCGTCGTCCGCGTCGTCGGGCATGTGGATGCAGCGGCGGAACCGGCCCTGTTCGATCTCCATCTGATGCAGCCGGCACTTCTCGTGCGGCGACGGGTCGCTCCGCCAGCCGGTCACGGTCAACTGGCAGTCCTTGGTATAGACCTCGATGTCGTCGCGGCAGACGCCGGCCAGTTCGACGATGACTTCGTAGCGGTCGGCCAGTTCACAGATGTCCACGGCGGGCGTCCAGTCCGGCGCCCGCGTGCTGGGCGAAAAGCCCGACTTCAGGAGCCTGTCCATGATTTGCATCATGTGACGGGCCATGTGCCCTAAGTCGTTGCCGCCCTGGGTTATCACGGCGTGGCGCATCGGACGCTCCTTCGATTAGAAAGAGATGGTGAACTACTTCCCTATGATAACGGCGCGGCGTGGCCTACGCAAGCCTGCATCCGTTGCGGCACTGTCACGATGCCGCGCGCCGAGTGGACCAGGCCGGCCCAGGCGACCGTCGCCGACCAGTCGGCATTATAGACCGCGCAATTGCCGTAGGGATCATACATGTATCCTCCAGCACGCACGGGTCAGAACAGCCCCGCGTCGCTCAATCAACCGGACGGTCACCATATCCGCCTTCTGGGAGAACCGGCCGGCTGGCGCCTCTAAGCCGGCACGCCCGCACCAGTGGCCGCTTCCGCGCCAGCGCCCTTCCCGGCCGCGTCATGGCACGCGGATAACCCGGATGCCGGCGCGGCGTAGGAGTTCGCCGGTGACTCCTTCGCGGTCGCAGCACGGGCTGCCGCCTTTGAGGTACGCACGCCGTGCTCCGACAACTTGGGCGATCTCCGCCGTGTACTGCGACCCGTTCACGTGAAAGTCCGTCAGGTCCTCTCCGGTCTCGCGGTCGATGATGCGGAGCCGGCCGTCGAGGACGTCGGCGCCACTTCCACCGCGCAGGTATTCGCCGCTTCGCGGCGTGGGCATGCCGCCCAGTTGCTCGGGGCAGACGGGAACGAGGACATACTTCTTCCTCAGCCGCTGGAGAAGGTCGTCGCGACGCTTGGCCCGCCGACCGTGCCAGCGGCATGGAATGCCCAGAAAGCATGCGCTGACGAGCACCGGCTCGCGGTATCCGCGGCAGTCCCCTTCGGGAAGGAGGTAACCCGTCTGTGCTGTCTTGGTGCGGCTCATCTCATGGTTCCTCCACGATGCTTCGGCGCCAGAACCGGTGTTGCCAGCCCATGCAAAACTTCAGCCGAAGGCATCGGCCACACTGCATGCACCCCTCGATCACAAGCCGCTTGGTCTTGCGGTCGAATCGGCGGCAGGCGAAACACTCGACCACGCAGAAGCCACAGTCGAGGCAGTTGATCATCCTCTTGATGAGGGTGTCTGCAATGCGTTCCTCCAGGTGCCAAAACCGGATCTCATCGCCCCTGCGGACCCACCTTCCGTCAACCGGACGAAGGTGTTTTACCGCAATCCATCCCGGGTCGCGAACGCGGTAGGCAAGACCGCCTCCGGGGAGACGGCGTCTTACGGCGCCCAGAACATCTTGCGCTCTCAGGCGCCGCCAGTGGACAAAACCGTGGCGGTCTATCTTCTCCTGGCGGGTCCTATGTTCAGGATCGAGGCGGCTCTTCTGGATCAGGCCACTGCCAAATAGCATCTCCTCAATCTGGCCGTAATACCGCCCACAAACATCAGGGAAGTGCTTGGCGCTGTATGCCTGTCGCCGGACGTCAGAGGTGTAGCAGCAGATGCAGTAGGTGCGGTCCATATGCTGGTAGATCGGGTTGAGCGGTAGTCCGTATCGCGTTTGGATCACCTCCAGGATCTCTTCTTTGCTGAAACCCAGCAACGGATTAAAGCAGGGAAGGTCGAGGCGTCTGTAGAGCTCAAGCGCTGTGTGGTATTTGTGGCTGTACTCGCTTCCGGACATACCCCGAAACATCACGCCCTCTCGTGGTCCTCGAGCACCTTGGTCTCGCAGCCACTCGATCAGTGCCGTGCCAATCAGCAGGGGGACGCACCAAGCGTCCTTGAGCGTCAGAAAGCCGATCCCCCGATCCATCAACGCGAAGTACCCAAGAAACGGCGTAAGGGTCGTGACAGCGAAGCCGTGTCCCTTGAGCTGCTCAAGGTAGTCGAGATTGCTTGGAAACTCAAGGTCGTGGTGCACGTACAAGCACGTCGGTCGCTCGGGCTCGACCGCCTCATACAACATGGCGGCCAGGGCCAGGCTGTCTTTCCCTGTGGAGAAGGCCACAAATCTATGCCTGTCGGCGACCTTGGGCCAGATCAGGCGCAGCGATCGGACGGCCTCAGCCACCTTTGCGCGTAGCGGCTTCCTCACGATTCCGCCCCCAACAGAAGGCTGAGTAGTTTCCCCGCGGCGATGGCGAAATCCTTGTCCGTGATGCCGTGTTGTCGCGCTCGCTCCCGGATGGCGTTGTTCAGTCGATCCTTCTCGTGCATGAGAACCTTGACAGGCAGCAGTACATGGGTCGACTGCCGGAGTCCTTCCATCTGCTTCTCGAAGGCACCCCAATCGAAGTCCTTCGGCGGCGCAAGGAGTGCCTGGAGTTCGGCTTCGGAGAAGCCGAGCGAGGGCAGATCAACCTTCGAGGCCGACAGTTCTTCGAGTATCTCCTGCAGCTGACCGTAGTCCCAGCCTGCGAGTTCCCCAGTCTTGTTGTCCGCCAAGGCAAAGGCGCGCCGCTGGACGCCCGTCATTTCCAGCTGGATCACGGGTACCGACCGCAATCCGAGTCTCTTCGCTGCTTTCCATCGGGTATGCCCGGCCACGATCACCATGTTCTGATCGCACAGAATCGGCACGTTAAACCCAAAGGATCGGATGCTCCGCGCCACAGCGCCCACAGCGTGCTCGTTGAGCCGTGGGTTGTCCTTCCACGGCTTCAGCCTCTCGATCCCGATCTCCTGCACGGTAAGCATGTCTCGCCTCCCTGAATAGCCCAGTATCCACGGTAACGGGCGCTCGGCAAATGCTTGCCATCCAGCGCCGCCAGCCCTAACAAATGCCTAACATGCCCTTGTGGTCTTGTCAAGCTCGATTCTCAGAGGTGATAGGCCATATAGCCAGCCAAGGAACACAACCCCGCGCGGATTTGCCGTAAACCTTTGATTTGGCGTACTTATGGTGAAAGCCCCGGGATGCTTGCTTCCGGAGCTTTGCGTTAACTTGTCAGCTGCAAAAAGTCCGCGGATTCCTGTCTGGCTCCCTGGGCGGACGAGGCTCACGTTAATCCGCGGCGGGAAGAAAGTGCTCGAAGTGAAATGACAGCTGGCGGCGGCTGGCCGCACGCGGGGCGGTCGGGAACCGCGCCAGGGTCCAATGTCCCGAAAGAGACGGGCCGGAAGTCCCGGATAAAATGGGGCTTCCGGCCCTTTTCGGTTTCCACGGAGGTGTGGCTAAAAAGTTGTTTCATAACCGCCAAGTGGGGGCGCGGCCTTAGGGGGTGGCGGGTACGGAGACCCGCCACCCTCCAGGTTTTGAAACACCTTCTAATCGGCCTTGATTTCGACGCGCCGGGCCACTTCGGCTTTCAAAAGGGATGTTGACGCTGCCAAAACCCGGGGCAAAGGAGTCGGCAATGCCTGCTGACATGGTCGACATGTGGTCAATAACCGGCCGGCCGACTCACACGGACCAGATATCGCCCCACACGACTCCCTTGCGGAATTTACACGAAAATCTTGACAGCGCCGGCAAGGTAAAACGCTTGACAGACCCCGCCTTTCCGGATTAGGGTAAGCCCGTATGGGTGATGGAGGAGGGCCGGGCCGGCTTGGTCCTAAAGGAGCGTTTCATGAGACGAATGTTGCTGCTCGCCGCGCTGGTGGTTTTGGGGATGCCGGGGCGCGGTTGGGCTCAGCCGCGCGACAGAATCGACGACCTCTACGGCGAGGAAACCATAACGGAAGAGGACCGTCAGCAGATACGGACTTGGCTCCAGGCGCGTGCTGCGAATCTGACTGCGAGCACCGACCCCGAACTGAAGCAGATGGTGGCGGCGCGGCGGGAGATTGTCTCGGCCGGCCGGCCCGGGAGCGGCCGGTCGCAGGCGTTCCTCGAGGTATTCGGCGAGGAGGTGGTCGCGGCTCTGACGGAGGCCGGCAAGAAGGCCGTCAGCCAGGAAGCGCGCCTTAACCTCGTCATGACCGTCGCAGGGCTGGAGAACGTTGAGGCCCTCCCCCTTCTGCTCGATGTGTTGACGAAGGACCCGTATGCGGCGTCGCGTTACTGGGCGGCGAAGGGCGTGGCGATGGTCGCCCCCCGGGTGATCGAGAAGGTTCTTCCCGGTGCGGAGCGGCAGATTATTCAGGGGGTGGACAAGGCTTTTGATGCGGAGGCGAGCGGCTTCACCCTGAACTACTTGTTCGAGATTCTGGCCCGGTTCGACCGCGAGGATTCCCACGATGTTCTGGCGACGGGTGCCGCGAGGGTGGCGATGCGATTGAAGGCGTCGGACCCGGCGGTTGCCCGATCGCTTGGCCTGGCGGTGCGCTCGCTGCGGGACGCGTATGCACGCGATGCACGCCCCGAGGCGAAAACGCGCATCCTGACCACCTATGCCCTTCTCTGCGCCTGGATTATGCCACCGGTGGCCGACCCCAACCTGATGGTTTCGGTGAACGCGGCGCTGGAGGCAATCACGAATGAGGGGGTGGGCTTTTCGGCCGGTTTCGACCAAGAGATGCAGAAGATGGCCCTGATGGAGTGGATCGAACGGCTCGTGCGCTTGGGGCGCATTCCGAGGCGCCCTCCGCTGCCGCCCGCGATTGAAAAAGCGGTTGAGGCGGCCAAAGGCGAAACCGCTCCGGAAAAGGCGTCCGGCGCCACAGCGCCCAAGCCCACTTCATAGACAGAGCCTCAACTCGCCCGTGTCCTGTGCGCAGCCCGGGGGCCGCCGCACGTTCTCAACGTGGTTCCTTATGCGCAGGTTCTTCCTACCGCTGGCGTTCGCGGCGTTTCGAGCCGCCCGCGTAAGCGGTCGGTCGGTCGGCGTGGCGAGCGCTGGAAGCGGGTGTGGTAATGGCGAACTTACATTCGCCGCCCGAACGGCGTTTCGAACTCCCCGCGGGGGGCAAACGGAGGGGCGCTGTCATGACCCTGTTGCACGAGTACCAGGAGGGAACCTCGTACCGGCGGGACGTTACTCCCCGAAAGGATCCCGAATGGCGCCGAAGCGTCCCTCCTTACAAATCGTATACTGAGGCGGGGGCCGAAACCGTGGCGCTCGAGCGGCCGCGCAGGCTTCCGAAGGCCGATTTTTGGGAGGTCCTTCGCTCCCGCCGCAGCCGGCGCACGTTCTCCGCCGAGCCGATCTCTCAGGAGACGCTCTTCCTGCTGCTGTGGGCGGCGCAGGGCATCACGGCGGGCGGCCGACCGGCGTTCCGGACGGCGCCGTCGGCCGGGGCGCTATATCCTGTGGAAACCTATGTCTGCGCGGCCAGGGTTGAGGGCGTGGCGCCGGGCGTCTATCACTGGGAACTGCCGGAGGAGCGGCTCGCGCTTGTGGCGGCCCGCGAAGACGTGGCCGAGGTCGCCGCACAGGCCTGTCTGGACCAGGACATGGTGGCCCATGCGCCGGTCACGTTCGTCTGGACGGCCGTGTGGGGCCGAAGCGCACAGAAGTACGGTGACCGGGCGCTGCGGTACGCGTACCTCGACGCCGGCCACCTGGCCGAGAATCTGCACCTGGCGGCCACGGCGCTCGGGCTCGGGGCGTGCATGGTCGGGGCGTTTCTGGACGATGAGATGAACGACCTGGTGGGCGTGGACGGCCGGGCCGAATCCGTTATCTACGCCGCCTGCGCCGGCGTGCCGGTCGCCCCGGCGACCAAGCGCTGATACGACCCAGGGGGAATTTTGGCGGAAGGGCGTCCTGAAATGGTGATGGGCGATAACCGGAGGGTTCGCGCGATGATCATCCCAACCGCAATCATGGGCGGGCTGGCAATCGTTCTGCTTGTCGTCGCCTGGCGAAAAGGCGAATCGCAACACTTCGAGGGGCTGAAGGCTGCCGGCGTCATAACGCTCGAAGTGCTTCCGCTCCTGTTGTGTGCCTTCGTCGTGGCGGGGATGGTTCAGGTCCTCTTGCCGCGCGAAATGATTGCCCGGTGGGTCGGCGCCGAGTCCGGCCTCCGCGGGCTTTTCGTCGGAACCGTGGCGGGAGGCCTGGCGCCGGGCGGGCCTTACGTCAGTCTGCCCATCGCGGCAGCGCTTCTGCGCTCGGGCGCGGGCATCGGCACCATGGTCGCGTTCCTGACCGGGTGGTCTTTGTGGGCGGTTGTCCGACTGCCGATGGAAGTGGGCATTCTGGGTTGGAAGTTCACGCTCGTGCGGCTGGCGTGCACGTTTTTCTTTCCGCCGATTGCCGGATGGCTGGCCCACATCTTCTTTGCGGGCGTCAAATAGACACGGAGGGCCGCACGAACGGAGTTCAATTTTACGATCTGGTTGAACCGGCGTGCCGGCGGCTCTTTATTGCCGGTCGTGAAACCGGTTCCGGGCGTTGCCCGTTTCCGGGCTCGAAGCGATGCGGCGGAGGCGCTCGATGTAGGCCAGGCGCGCGGGCGTCAGGTCGCGCCGGACCTCGTCGGTCGGCCGGTAAATCTCCAGAAGGAACGTTCCGCCGAAACCCACGTCCGCCAGCGCCCGGGCCACCGCTTCAAAGTCGATGATGCCCATGCCCGGCAGCAGGTGGGCGTCCTCGTCGCCGAGGTTGTCGTGGAGGTGGACGCCCCACATGCGCGGCCCCATCGTGTGGATGACTTCGACCGGGTCGGAGGCGAGGACGGCGTGCCCGGAGTCGAACGCCAGGCCGAGGTTCGGGCCGGCGATCCGGTCCACGATGCGGCGAAGGGTCCGAGCGTCGCGTCCGAATCGTAGCGGGGGCATGTTCTCCAGGAGGAAC
>DATLBA010000002.1:0-3979 GCA_035527275.1 Phycisphaerae bacterium | reverse complement strand
GGTCGAGAAACACACCCTCCAGGGGGCCGTAGATGACGTGCTCGGCCTTCCAGCGCGGTCGCGGCTCGTGGTTTTGGCGCCTGTCGCGCGCACGGACCGGCCGTGGGAATCCTTGAGGCGTGAATTTCAGCGCCAGGGATTCCGGCGCCTCTGGCTCGGCGGCCGAATCGCCGACGTCAGCGAGGTGGACGAATCGGGCGTTCCGGACGAAGTCGAGGTCGTCATCGACCGGCTGGTGCTGGCCGACCCGCCTTCGGGGAGCCGCTCCCGCGTCGCCGAGTCGCTTGAAACCGCCTTCAAGGCCGGCGCCGGGCGGGCCGCCGTCCTCGTGGGGGAAAAGGGGTCGGAGCCCTGTTCGCCCGCAAGGCGTCTTCCCTTCGACATTCGCTTCAACTGCACCCGCTGCGGCCGCGCGTTTCCCGAACCGCAGCCGCAACTCTTCTCCTTCAACAGCGCCGTCGGCGCGTGTCCGACCTGTGAAGGGTTCGGCCGCACGAGCGACCTCGACCCCGACAAGGTCATCCCCGACCCGCGAAAGAGCATCGACCGAGGCGCCGTCACCTGCTGGCAGACGCCCGCCTACAAGCACCTGCACCACGAATGCCGCCGCGCCTGCCGCCGCGCCGGCATCCGCACCGACGTCCCTTACGTGGACCTCTCGGAGGCGAGCAAACGATTCGTGTGGGAAGGCGATGGCGATTGGCCGGGCGTTCGCGGCTTCTTCGAGTGGCTCGAAACCAAACGCTACAAGGTGCACGTGCGGGTGATGATCGCCCGGTATCGCGGCTACTACACCTGCCCCACGTGCAAGGGCCAACGCCTGCGGTCGGATGCGCTCAACGTCTTCGTCGCGGGCAAAACCATCGCGGACCTGGCCTTCCTGCCCGTCAAGGACCTGCGGGGCTGGTTCGATTCGCTGCGCCTCGCCCCCCAGGACGAGGAAAAGGCGGCCGTGCTGCTCCGCGAGATCCGAAGCCGCCTCGCCTACCTCGACGACGTCGGCCTGAATTACCTGACCCTCGACCGCCAGACGCGATCGCTCTCCGGCGGCGAGGCCCAGCGCATCAACCTGGCCGCAGCCCTCGGAAGCAGCCTCACCAACACGCTTTACGTCCTCGACGAGCCAACCGTCGGCCTCCACCCGCGCGACACCCATCGCCTGCTCGGCATCCTGCGAAACCTCATCGGCAAGGGCAACACCGTCGTCGTCGTGGAACACGACCCGGAGGTGATCGAGGCGGCCGACCGCCTGGTGGACCTCGGCCCCGGCGCGGGCGAGGCGGGTGGCGAGGTCATCTTCGAGGGCTCCTACGAGGGGCTCACGCGATGCGAGGTGTCCGAGACGGCCCACCAACTCCGCACCCACGCCGACCGGACCATGTCGCCCTACGCCCGCCGGCCCAAAGGATGGATCACCTTAAAGGGCGCGCGAGAGCACAATCTGAAGAGCCTCGACGTCCGCTTCCCGCTGGGAGTCCTCTGCTGCGTCTCGGGCGTCTCGGGCAGCGGCAAGACCACGCTCGTCCACAATTGCCTGTACGGCTCTTTTCTGCACCGGCGCGGCCGCGCCGTGGACGACGTGGGCGCCTGCGACGGCCTGGACGGAATCGACGAAATCGACGACATGCTCCTGGTGGACCAGAGCCCCATCGGCCGGAGCACCCGCTCCAACCCGGTCACCTACGTCAAGGCCTACGGGGCGATTCGGCGGCTCCTGGCCCAGACGCCCAAAGCCCGCGTCGCCGGCGTCACCCCCGCCGACTTCTCCTTCAACCTCACCGGCGGGCGATGCGAGGTCTGCAAGGGCGTCGGAACCGTCACACACGACATGTACTTCATGGCCGACGTGACCGTCGTCTGCCAGGAGTGCGGCGGGAAGCGGTTCAAGAAGAAGGTCCTCGACGTGCGATGGAACGGCAAGAACATCGACGACATTCTCGACATGACCGTCGACGACGCCATGGCCCACTTCGCCGAGCACACCGAGGTTGCCCACCGGCTCCGGCCGCTCGTGGACGTCGGTCTCGGATACGTCCGCCTGGGCCAGAACACGGCCACGCTGTCGGGCGGCGAAGCGCAGCGGCTGAAACTCGCCTCCTACCTGGCCGCACCGAAGAAGGGCCGGCGGCACCTTTTCATCTTCGACGAGCCGACCACCGGCCTCCACATGGCCGACATCCAGGTGCTGCTTCGGACGTTCCACCGCCTGGTCCACGCGGGGCACAGCCTGCTGGTGATCGAGCACAACCTCGACTTCCTGAGCCAGGCGGACTGGGTCCTCGATCTGGGCCCCGAGGGCGGGGAAGACGGCGGATGTCTCCTCGCCGCCGGCCCGCCCGAGACGATTGCCGAATGCAGCCAATCCCACACCGGCCGTTTCCTCCGCGAACGCCTGGCGGCGGCAGCGGGATAGCCGGGCACATCTTGCACAACGCCGATATGTGCGCGCGCCGAACGCCCTCGGGCGCCGCCTCGTCAGGGCGCGCCGCAGGGCGGCAAAATTGCCCCGCCGGGCGGCCCGATCAGAATTTTCCGAAACCTCCGGCCGGCTGGTTTCGTCATTTCTGCGGAGGGTGCACGCAACGGTGAAAGGTGCGCCGGACGACCGTCCCGCAGCCCACTAACCGGCACGGAGGGACCGCAAGGTCTGAAAGGAAGGTGCCCCATGACACGCGAACGGATGGATTCGGCCCAGGGGACCAGTGATGCCGCACTCGACTGGATGGCGCTGTATGTGCCGAGTTGGGGCACCAGCGTCCTGCTCCACGTGGCTCTGCTGATTCTGGCGGCGTTTGTGGTATGGTCCAGGCCTGCTGCGGCTTTGCCCGACATACCGCCCGTCGGTGCAGAGTGGACGCGGCAGCGCAGCGTACGGGAGCGGCACCATACCCAACTTAGCGAGCGCACCGCGCGGAAAAGGGACATTCTCGAGAAGCCCAACGTATACCGCTTTATCCCCAACTTGGTGACCCTCCCCAATGACAGTTACGGCGACCTTCCTGAGGTTCCCGCGGATCGCGCCATCGGCCGTGAGTCCTGGCCGCGCGGCGGCGGACCGCGTGACAGGGGGCCGGAGTCGCTCGACCCTGGCCCCGGCGGCCGCGGCGGCACACGCATTTTTGACGTGCCCGAGGAGGCCCGCAAGATCGTCTATGTCGTGGACCGCTCCGGCAGCATGACCGACTCGATCGACGACGTCCAATGGGAACTGAAACGCAGCATCTGGGAACTGGGCGAGGAAAAAGAGTTCCACGTCATCTTCTACTCTTCCGGCCCGCCGCTGGAGATGCCGACGCGCCGGCTCGTCAGCGCCACCGACCGCAACAAGGAGATGGCGTTCGAGTTCATCGAGGGCATCATTGCCGAGGGGGAAACGGACCCCTCCAAAGCGCTCGAGCGGGCGTTTGCCGTCCGGCCGGAACTGATTTACCTGCTGACGGACGGGGAGTTCGACAAGTCGATCGTGGGCCTGGTCAGGCGACTGAACGCCGCCGCGAAGGTCAAGGTCCACACGATCGCCTTTCGGTATCGCATCGGTGAAGCGGTGCTGAAGGAAATTGCGGACGGAAACGGCGGAAACTATAAGTTCGTCTCCGGTGAAGATTTATGAATGGCGGCCCCGTAGCGGTTCGGCGGCCCGAGCGGAATAGCGAAGCACATATTGCGCAAGGCCGATATGTTGGCGGGCGATTTTGTGTGAAATTTGGGGCTGATTGGCCCGTTTTGGAGGCCGAATCGGGCCTGGCGCTAGCGCTAGGGCGGTTCGGGGGCCGAAATGTTAAGATGGGCAAGGCCAAATCGAGCGCTTTTTTCGACTTTTTTTCACTTTTTGGTCGGAATTGGACCCGAATTGGCGCTTTTTGACCCCCTTTTTACCCCCTACGCATGCCGATGTGATGATGCGTTCGCGTGCGTGTTTCGGCCCTTCCCATCGGCCCTGTTCCATGCGTCCGTCGGCCCCAGACTGCCAAAATGGCAG
>DATLBA010000001.1:0-20527 GCA_035527275.1 Phycisphaerae bacterium | reverse complement strand
AGTCGCCCCCGGTTCGCTGGTCCTCGACCTGGTATTCCTTCCAGCCCTCCGATGCCGGGTTATCGACCCCCGGCCCGACGAAAATCCACGGTTCGGCCATGTCGATGTCGTAGAGAAAATTCCCCCAGCCCGCGTATATTTCGAACGCGATGTCTTCGAGCCCGACCCTTGAGGAGGGGCCGCCTGAGGAGGGGCCGCCTGAGTCAGAGCCGCCTGAGTCAGAGTCACCTGAGGCAGAGTCGCCTCCAAAGTCCCAGAACTGTTCCCGGATCCGTTCCGACTCCGGACACCTCAATACTTCCTCGCGTTCTTCCAGATAAGGAAGAATCGCCGCAGCCCAACCGGCCCCGGTGGCGAACTGGACCGTTTTTTGATCGGCCCGCCATTGGCACTGGGCATCCCATATTCTCCTTAGGTTCATCTTGCACTGCGTCATACGCGCCGTGCGAAACGCCTGCGACACCCCGGGCATGAGCAGTGCCAGCAATATGCCCAGAATCAGGATGACCACAAGCAATTCAACCAGCGTGAAGCCCGGGCGCCTTCCGTGCGTGGTCATGGTTTCACCTCCTTGTGCGGATTCCTCTCCGGATCGGGACGGAACATCATGCGTTTTCTCGCGATCGCCGGGGCCACCTCCCTGATGACCCGCAGCCGCTCCTCTCGCTTCTTCCGCGGGGCGGTCGGGTCGTAGCGGAACTTGACGCCCAGGAGCCGGTCAACCGCGCCCGCGGCCCGGCTGATCACCATTTTGGATCGATCCATGCCGGTCACTTCGACCAAGAGGTCAACGTCCTCGACGGAGCCGACCTTCCCCAGGGCTCCGGCGGCCTCCGCCCTGACCATCTCCGCCTGGTCGCCGCGGACCACGCGCCGCATCACCTCGGCGGCTTCCTTCCGCGCCGCGGCGTCCCGGGCGGCACGAGCCAACGCCATGACGCCGAGCGCCCGGACCGATCCGCGTGGATCGCTGGCAACCACCTCTTTCAAGGCCGCCCGAGCGCTTGGGTGATTAATCGACGAAAGCGCCAAAACCGCCGCCCGCGCTGTCATTGCGTCCTCGTGACCAGCCGCCTTGGCCAAGCCCTCGGCCGCCGCGCTGCCGCCTTGCTTCCCAAGTGCCCGTATTGCCTCGATCCGCTTCAGGGCGTCCGGCGAGTCGAGTTGCTCGCTCGGGTCCGAACAGCCGCCACCCACGATAAGCCCAGACGAAATCACAGCAAGCACCACATAGGCCAAAAAATGGAGTTTCATGCGCTGTCTTTCCTCTCGGCCACTCATCCCAGCCCTATCTATTATAAGGCCCCGAACCGCGGGTGTCCACCCATATTCTGCCCGGAAGTATCTTCTTGCGGCGAGCCCGCCCTTTCGGGACCGTTGGGCGTCGGCTGGAAACCGCGAGGCCGCAAACCGCCGTGACCCCAGAACTCCTGGAAAATCGGGATCATGTGCCCTTTCGCCCCTTTTTGCTGCGCATTTCCTACCTTTAACCTAATACGCCCGGGCGAACGGCACTCGCCTGGCCGGCCCCTTGCCGCACACCATACAGGCCGGGCATTTCTCTACCTTGTCCGACACGAGGCGGATCGTGGCCTTCGTCTCTTCGCTCACCCGAGCCTCGCACTCGGCGCTGCCGCACCACGGGGCCAACAGGAGCCCGCCCGCTTCGATGGCGGCCTTGAACTCACCATACTCATCGACCGGTCGACTCCCATTCTCGAGCCGCGTTTTCGCCAGGTCATAGAGGGCCCGCTGAATCTCATCCAGCATCGCCGGGACGCAAGATGAGACTTCCCCCTGGGCAAGGGTCTGCTTCTCACCCGTGTCGCGGCGGACGAGGACAACCTGGCCGCGCTCGACATCCTTCGGGCCGATTTCAATGCGAATCGGCACGCCCTTCAGTTCCCACTCGTTGAACTTCCATCCCGGTGAGACGTTGTCGCGGTCGTCCACGCGGACTCTGGTGTTATCGCCGAACGACTCCGCGAGGCGCGCCGCCGCCGTCCGAATCGCTGCATTGTCCGCGTCCGCCTTCAGAATCGGAACGATCACCACCTGGACGGGAGCAAGTTTCGGCGGCAGGACGAGCCCGGCGTCGTCCGAATGGCTCATCACCAGAGCCCCCACCAGCCGCGTCGAAACGCCCCAACTCGACGCATATACGTATTCCAACTGCCCGTCCTTGTTCTGGAACTGGACGTCGAACGCCCGGGCGAAGTTCTGGCCCAGGTAGTGGCTCGTTCCGGCCTGAAGCGCGCGGCCGTCCTGCATCAGGGCCTCGAGGGTGTAGGTCGTCTCGGCGCCGGCGAACTTCTCGGCGTCGGTCTTTCGGCCCACCAGGACGGGCATGGCCATCCACTCCTCGGCGAACGTGCGATACACGCCGAGCATCCGCTCGGCCTCTTCGACGGCCTCCGCGGCCGTGGCGTGGGCCGTGTGACCTTCCTGCCAGAGGAACTCGGTCGTCCGAAGGAACAGCCGCGTCCGCATCTCCCACCGCACGATGTTGCACCACTGGTTATAGAGTAGCGGCAGATCGCGCCACGACTGGATCCACTTCTTATACATCGCCCAGATGATCGTCTCGCTGGTCGGGCGGATGACGAGCGGCTCTTCCAGTTTCTTGTCCCCGCCGTGGGTCACGACCGCGCACTCGGGCGCGAACCCCTCGACGTGTTCGGCTTCCCTTTCGAGAAACGATTTCGGAATCAAGAGCGGGAAGTAGGCGTTCGAGTGACCTGTGGCCTTGAACATGTCGTCCAGGGCCCGCTGCATCCGCTCCCAGATGGCATATCCCCAGGGGCGGATGACCATGCACCCGCGCACGGGGGCATAGTCGGCCATCTCGGCCCGCATCACGATGTCAATGTACCACTGGGCGTAATCCTCGCTGCGCTTGGTGATCTTTGCCACGCCGCGTCTCGCTCCTTTCAGGTGGGGATAGGGCGGCATTCTACGCCGAATCGCCGCCGAGAGCAACGAATTCATCCGCCCGGCGAAAGGCTCCGGAGCCTCTGAATAACCCTGTCCGGCCGGGGCGGGCCCGCCGGTAAACCCAGCGGCCAACCGGTTGCTCACTCGGGATTTTTGTCTATTCTTGTTCGCCTCGTCTGTCCGATAAGAAGGGTGGCGGGCCGTTTGACTGCGCCGGGTGCATTTCCCCTACACCTGGAAGGTCCCTTCAATGGTTGGCGTGGACATAACCGGCAAGGCGACGTTTCAGTTCTGTCACGCGGCTCCCGGACCGGTCTTTGTGGTGGCTGACTTCTGCGGCTGGCACACGGACCACCTGCCCATGCGCCGGGCCTCGGACCACGAGTGGATTCTCATGATGCGCCTGCCGCCCGGCACCTACGAGTTCCGCTACTACTCGGAGGGCAACTGGTACACGGACTACGCGGCGTTCGGGGTCCAGCAGAACGACCTGGGCGACTGGAACACGGTGCTTCGCGTGCCGAAGGTTCAGCCGAGCGTCCGGCAGCCGCAGCCCCTCCGCCGCACCCCTGCGGCGCCTCTCGCCCGCTCCGCCTGAAGCCTCACCGAAACCTTATCCTGCCTTCGCCACCCTCGCGAGGGCTCGGCGCTGCGCTCGCGCCCGCTTCCCGGCCTGCCGGCACACATCGGCGTCTACGACGGCCTGGCAGGTCTGGCGAGACGCGGTCGCAGGTGGGCGGCGGAGGGACCCCGGCCGCCTTGACTCCCTCGCCGCCCGGCTCTACCATGATGCCTGAAGCAGTGCGGAGGATGCATGCGCGCCCTGATTGTCATCCCGGTTTACAACGAGGAGAAACACCTGGAGCGCGTCCTGGCGGAGGTCGTCAAGTATTCGCCCGAGATTCTCGCCGTCAACGACGGGTCCACCGACTCCAGCGCCGAAATCCTCGACGCCCACCCGTTCGTCGAGGTCCGCCATCACGAGACGAACGAGGGATACGGCCGGAGTCTCATCGACGCCTTCCGCATTGCCGCGCACCGCAAGTTCGACTGGGTTGTCACGCTCGACGCCGATGAGCAGCACGATCCGGCGACCATCCGTGTCTTTCTCGACGAAGCCGCCAAGGACGACGCGGACATCCTATCGGGTTCGCGGTACCTGCCGGAGAGTTTGTGCGAAACACCCGTCCCCGAGGAACGGCGCAGCGTCAACGTCCTCATTACGCAGATTCTCGCCCGCGTCACGCCCTATCGGTTGACCGACACCTTCTGCGGCTTCAAGGCGTGTCGTGTCGCGGCGATTGCGAGGCTTGCGCTGACGGAGCCGGGGTATGCGATGCCGCTTCAGTTCTGGATTCAGGCCGCCCGCGCGCACCTCCGCGTCCGCGAGGTGCCCATCAAACTCATGTACGTGGATCCGTCGCGGCGATTCGGCGGGGGACTGGACGACCCACGCCGACGCCTCCGCTATTACTTCAAGGTGCTCGACCGGGAACTGGCGGCCTGGGCGGCGAGCGAGTGTGCCTGTGCGGGGGTCGCCCGATGAGCCCCATCGAGCGCCGGCGCCTGCGGGTCCCTCGCGAGCATCGCTCGACCCTGTTTCGTCCTTCCCCCGACGCGCTTCCTGCTCTCGTCGAGCGCAACCGGGTTCTCCTGGCCTCGTATGATTTCCGGTTGGCTGGCCGTCCGTTCCGGGAGGTCCGGGCGGCTGCGCGGGCCGAGATCGTCGCCCTTGCGCGCAACTATACGCGAGGCTGGGGCTTCGAGGTCCCCGATTGGGCCGAGCCGAAGCCGCTCATTGTCACGGGCCATCAGCCGCGACCCTATCATCCCGGCGTCTGGATCAAGAACTTCCTCGCGGGCGAGTTGGCCGACGCCGTCGGTGGCGTGGCCCTGAACCTCAACGTCGATAACGATGAGGTCCACGGCCAGACCGTTCGCCTGCCCACGCGCGACCTCACCTGCCGCATGGGCGGCGACGAGGTCCGAACCGCCGAGGTCGAACTTGTTTCCTCGACGGCCGCCGTCCCCTATGAAGAGCAGCCCGCCTCCGCCCTTCGTCCCGAGGCCGTCCACGAGGTCTTGGACCTTGTGCCGTCACCCGAGTTGGGCGACGCTTTCCGCCGGTGCTGGATGCACTTGCTGGAAGTCGTCCCGAAGGCGGCGAATCTGGCCGAGGCGCTGCTCGTCGCGCGCCGCCGCTCGGAAGAGGCATTCGGCCTCGCGAACCTCGAACTTCCGGTCTCGGCCCTTTCGGACTCAGCGGCGTTCAGGCTGTTTCTGGCCGAGATGCTCCGCCGCCGCGAGGACTTCTTTGATGCCTACAACGCGTCGCTCCAGGAGTTTCGCTCCGCCTACCACGAACGCAACCGCGCCCAGCCCGTGCCGGACCTCGCCCGCGACGGCCGGCGCGCCGAACTTCCTTACTGGGTGTGGCGCGAAGCGCAGCGGCGAAGGCGCCTCTGGATCGAGCCGACGTCCAGCGGCGGTCTGGTCCTGGCAGCCGATGAGGAACCCATCGGGTGCCTCGCGGCCGAGGACCTTGCCGACCCGTCGGTCGGCGCCGAGCGGTTGGCCACCCTGCGCGAAAGCGGCTGGAAGATTCGGCCCCGCGCCCTTTCGATGACCCTGTTCGTGCGCCTCTGCGTGGGCGACGTGTTTATCCACGGGGTCGGCGGGGCGCTCTACGACCAGATTGCCGATGCGATTATCGAGCGCCTGTTCGCCGTCCGCCCGCCGGAACTCGTCGTTGCGTCCTGTACCGTTCACCTGCCGCTCGAAGCCTATCGGGCGACACGCGACGATTTGGAGAGGGCGCGGCGGGCGGTCCGCGACTGGCGCCACAACCCCGAGCGCATGCTGCCCCCCGAGGTCCGCCGGTCCGACGAGGCGCGGCTGCTCATCGAGGAGAAGCGGCGACTCACCGTCACGCACGGCCGGGACCGGCGCGAACGCCGGCGCACTTGGGACCAAATCCGTGAAATCAATCGCCGCCTCGCCGCGCTGTATCCCGATGGTCCCGATGCCGCCGAGCGAGACCTTAATCGCATCGAGCAGCACCTGCGATACAATGCCGTCCTCAGGAACCGCGAGTATCCGTTCTCTCTGTATCCCGCCGAGGACCTGGTCGCGTTTTACCGCGACGCCGTCCGCATAACCCGGCCGTCCCGTGCCGCTCGCGGGAACAGGCGCGAATTAAAACCCGGCGAGTCACGCTAGCGGTCACGAAAGGGCCTTACCATGCCGACGCTCGCCTTCAGCACCAACGCTTATACGCGGTTCACGCTGGGCGAAGCGTGCGACCGTATCGCCGCCGCCGGTTACACAGGCGTCGAGGTCCTGGCCGATGTGCCGCACGCGTATCCGCTTCGGTTCGGGGACCAGGAGACCCGGCGCTTGCGCGAGCGGCTTGATGCCCTCGGCCTTGCGCCCGTGGCCCTGAACGGGAACACGGCCATGGGCTACTGGGACCCCGTGCCGGAGGAGTTGACGTTCGAGCCGAGTCTCGTAAGCGCCGACGAGGCCCGAAGCGAGGTGCGGATTCGAATCATCGAGGCGGCGCTCGCGCTGGCGCTGGCGGTGGGCGCGCCCGTGGTGACCATCACGACCGGCCGGCCTCTTTCGGATGAGCCGGCCGCCGTCTTGCGCGCGCGGCTGCTGGAGGGCCTTGAGCGCGTCCTGCGCGCCGCCGACCTGGCGGGCGTGGACCTGGCCATCGAGTGCGAACCGGGCCAGTTCATCGAAACGAGCGCCAATTTGAAAAAACTACTGGACGAAGTGGACCATCCGCGCCTGGGGGCCAACCTGGACATCGGTCACGCGGTCTGCGTCGGCGAGGACCCCGCCGATTCCGTCCGCCTCCTGGCTCCGCACTTGAAGCACCTGCACCTTGAGGACATAAAGGATAGGGTGCACCATCATCTCATACCAAGCCTGGGGGACATTGACTTCGCGGCCGTGCGCCGGGCGCTCGACGAGATTAGTTACGCCGGGGCCGCCGCCGTCGAACTTTACACCTACGCC
The DNA here is from genome assembly GCA_035527275.1 of Phycisphaerae bacterium. GTDB lineage: Bacteria > Planctomycetota > Phycisphaerae > FEN-1346 > FEN-1346 > DATLBA01. Next base: position 13,570 of record DATLBA010000001.1, on the reverse strand, counting down.
GACGCCCCCGACCGCGCCGCAAGGGAAGCATATGCGGCCCTGGCGCCGCTGTTTGATGGATGAGGCTTCCGGGCAATCCGAATGTAGGGACGCGGCATGCCGTGTCCCTACGACCGACTCGTTCGGGCTGCGGGGCTATTTCTGCTTGCGGGCCGGGGCCGAGGCGATGCGGCTGCGGCCGGCCTGCTTCGCCTCATACATTGCCGCGTCCACCCGGCGAAGCAGCGCATCAACCGACTCGTCCTTCGCGTATTCCGCCACCCCCACCGACAGGCTCGACTCCAGGACCGTCTCGCCCATCTTCGCCGGCTGCGCCTTGATGCGCTTCATCAACCGCTTCGCCAGCCGCTTCGCCTGCGACGCCGAGGTATCCGGAAGCACCACCAGGAACTCGTCGCCGGCCCAGCGTCCCGGCACGTCCACGCTTCGCACCGTCTCGACGACGACTGCCGCCAGGTTCTTCAGCACCTGATCGCCCGCCTCGTGGCCGTACTCGTCGTTGACGGTCTTCAGGCCGTCCACGTCGATCATCAGGGCGCTCAGCCTCGACCCGTATCGTCGGCACCGGTCCGTCTCGCGTGCCAGCGCCTCTTCCAGCGCCCGGCGGTTCGCCAGTTCCGTCAGGGGATCGGTCTTCGCCCGCCGCTCCATCTCCTGATACAGTTCCACGTTGTAGATGCTGGCGCCGATCAGTTCGGCGATCTGCTCGACGACCGGCAGGTCGATGTCCTCGTCGAACGGCTCACCGTCCACCTTGTCGGCCAGGTTCAGCACCCCGAGCACGCGGTCGCCGGCCTTGAGCGGCACAACCACGCAGGAGGCCGTCGCATATTGTTCACGGAACTCGCGCTCCAGCACGAGGTCCTCGGCCCGCTCGAACTCGTGGAACTCGCCGATTAGAAGCAGCCGCCCGCGCCGCACCGCCACCGCCATCGGACTCCGCGCGTTCTCCTTCAGGTCCACCCGTTTGGCAATCGGATAACCGTGCGAATGACCCTGGAGGATTAACCGGTCGTCCGCCGCATCGTAAAAATACAGGCTCGACCGCTTGACGCCGATCAGTCCCGGCAAGCGCTCTGTGCACACGCGCACGATTCGGTCGAGGTCCAGCGAGTTGATTTCGCGCGAGAGGCGGGTGACGCGCCGAATCTGACCCAGCGCCTGATCCAGCCGCTCCCGCTGCCGCACGAGGACCTCGCTCTGCGTCTCCGCCTCGGCGGCGCGCGCCGCCGCGCGCTCGCTCTGTTCGGCCAACTGTTCGACGCGGAGGCCCATCTCCTCGAGCGCCGCCGTCCGCTGAACGTTCCTCGCCCAGCCCCGCAGCCGCCGCCCGAGCGCCGCCGGCGTTGTCGGTGTCACGAGGACGTCGTAGGCCCGCTCGATCCGCTCCGGCCCGAGCCGCTCGATGGCCCGGGCCGTCCCCGCCCAGACGCATCGCTCGGCAGCCCCGGCCGGACCCTCCCCGGAGTCTGCGGAAGAATCATCCTCCGCCGCGTCCACAATGACGAGCACCGCATCCGGCGACGCGAGGGCCTCCGCCGGTGAGGCCGCGCTGGCAAGGCGAAAACCTTCAGGTGGCTCGATCTTCTCCCACGCCCGCCTGAGCGACTCATCCCGCGCGCAAAGGACGAAGACCGGCGGACCCGCCGCCTCAGAAGCAGGGCGATTCTCCGGCTTGTCGTCGCGTTTGGCCATCGCTGGCGAGTGTATCGGCGTGCGGCGGCGGCGTCCAACGAAAACACCTCGAAGAGAATTGGCGGGTGTGACCACGGATTATGGCGCGAGGCAGCAGCGGCTACGATTTCGCCAAGGCTCATCACAGGCCCCTTCGATAGTATGTAAGCCCAACTCCAAACGGGATGCGACCAACTGTAGTATCAAGCTATCAGAAAATTCATCACCGCGAACTAGCAGGCATGGCCGCCCTGAGCCGCAGCTCGTCGTAAACTCTTGCCCTCTCTGGCCCTCTTCTTGGCAAATCTCCCCGCCGGGCCCTCGCCGGAAAAGAGGACTGCAAACCGCGTCACCTGGGCGCCAGCCCGCTCATCACATCAAGCGCCCCATTCCCCATATGCCGATGCCCATCTACCACACGAACGGCGGAGGGACAAAGGGTTTGCGGAGCGGTGAAGTAGGGAAGTGGAAGTCCGCCCGGCTGCCGCGCAGCGGCCCGGTGCTTAGAGCCACCGCGGGGGGTTCGCGCCTCCCTGCAACTTGACAGGCCGCGCCGCAAGTCCCAAAATGGGCGGTCCCGCATTCAGCCGGGCGGAGGTCTGTGCATGGCTGAAAAAAAACGCAAACGCGACGGCATCGCCGGCTTGCGCTCGCGGCCAGCATTCTCTCCGCCGCAGGATGAAAACGGGGCGAAGCGCCATCCCATTCGCCGGGCGCAGACGGCGTACCTTCTGGCCGTCGTCTCGGCCCTCGGGCTCGCGATGGCGTTCCCGCCGACGGAAATTTCCTGGCTGGCCTATGTCGCGCCGGTCCCGCTTCTTGCGATGGTGGTCGGGGCGGCATCGCGGCGGCATGTTTTCTGGGCGGCCTACGTCGGGGGCCTCGTCTTTTTCGGCCTGGGCCTGTCCTGGGTCATTCCCATTAAGTTTCCCTTGACGCTTCTCGGCTGGGCGGCCCTGGTGGCATACCTGGCCCTTTACTGGGCCGTGTTCGCGTGGGCCGCGCGGCGAATCGGCGAGACGGTCCGGGTCCCCCTGGCGCTCCTTGCACCGGCGCTTTGGGTGGCGCTGGAATACCTCCGCGGCTGGCTCCTCACGGGCCTGCCGTGGCTTTACCTCGGACACACCCAGTATGAGAACCCGACGCTCATCCAGACGGCCGACGCGCTCGGCGCCTACGGCCCGAGTTTCCTGGCGATGATGACGGCAGGGTTTGTGGCCGACCTTCTATCGCGGCCGCTGTTCGTCGCGCGGGAGGGACCGGGCGCGAAGGGAGCAAGGCGCCTGAATCGCACCATCCTAGTGTGCGCCGGCCTCATCACCGCCGCGTGGGCCGCGACCGTCGGTTACGGTCTCTGGCGGCTCGGCCAGCGCACCCCGCGTCCGGGACCCATCGTCGCCATCATCCAGACCAGCGTGCCGCAGCGAGTCAAGACCGAGGCGCGCGGCAAGCGGGACGTGGCCGCCGAGCAATCGATGCTCGAAACGCAGGTCCGGTTAACCGGCGAGGTCCTGGCCTCGGCCCGCGCCGAGGGCCTGTCGCCGGACCTTGTGGTGTGGCCCGAGACGATGGTCCCCGGGATCTTGAGCCGCTCCTTCCTTGAGGCGAACCTTGTCTCGCCCGGCGAACGTGCTTTCAAGGACGACCAGGCCCGCTTTCGCACCTACTGGGAAAAAGTGCGCGAGACGGCGCGCGAGGCCGGCGCGCCGGTCCTTTGCGGCGCCAGTGACATCCATTACCGCGGCGTCCGCCCTGTGGGCGATGAGTACGTGGCCCTTCGTGGCATGTCGCGAAACGCCGCCTTCCTCATCGCGCCCGACTCGCCGGCCTACATCTCGGAACACACCTACGCCAAGGTCCATCTGGTCCCGTTCGGCGAATACGTGCCGTTCAAGGAGACCGTGCTCTGGCTCCACGATCTTCTTTTGAAATTAACGCCTCGCGGTTATCATTACAACCTGTCGGCCGGCTCCCCGAACCAGGAGCCGTTCGTCGTGAAGTTCGCGGACGCCGCGGCGCGGTTCCAGGTCGCCATTTGCTACGAGGACGCGTTTGCTTATCGGATCCGCGAGATGGTCCGGCCGCGGAAGACAAGCGGCGGAAAGGCGATTGATTTCCTCGTCAACATCTCGAACGACGGGTGGTTCGCGCGGCCGATGAGCGCCGACGCGCCGGGACTGAAACAGAGCGCCGAGCACAAACAACACCTGAACCTGTGTGTGTTCCGTGCGATTGAAAATCGTATTCCGGTCGTCCGGTCCGTCAACACCGGCATCAGCGCCATCATCACGTCGGACGGCCGAATCGCCGACGCCGCCGAAGGCGCCGACCTGGAGCGCGGCAACCTTGAGGGTTTTGCCGTGGGACGGATCGAACTGGACGAGCGGCTGGCGCCGTACACGCGGGCCGGCGATGCGTTCGCACGGGCCTGCCTGGCAGCATCGGCCGGTCTGGGAATCGCCGCCGCCATCGCCGTGCGTTTCCGACAGAAGTGAAAGGAGAAACAGCAGTGAGACGACTACCTCTTGTCCTCGTCGTGGCGTTGGGAATCGCGGCAGGATGTGAACCGGCCGACAGGCGGGACGCCGGCGCGCCAGCCGGGGCTCAAGGCGACCCGTATGCCGTTCTGGTTGAAGGTCTTCGCTCCGGCCAGCCGCCGCTCGAAGCGCTTGCCGCCGAGACCTTTGTGGATGCGGACCGCCAGCCGCCCCGCGCCGACTTGGTGCGCCTGGTCCAGGCGCGCGACCCCCGGGTCCGGACGGTCGGCCTCGCGCTTGTCGGGACGACCCGCCGGCGAGACCTTCTGCCGGTGATCCGGCAGCAGCGTGTCGGTCCCGCGGGCGTGGTGCCGGTGGCGCGCGCGTTCGCCCTGGCCATGCTCGGCGACCCGTCCGAGGTCACGGCCCTGCGCGACGCGCTGGCCTCGCCGGACGTCACTGTTCGCCGGACGGCCGTCTGGCTGTTCGGCCTCATGGGCAACCCCAGCGCGGTCGGGATGCTGAAGGTCAAACTGGACGATCTGGACGCGGTGGTAGTGCTGCGTGCGGCCGAGGCGCTTCACCGTCTCGGTTCGACGGCCGGGCTCCAGCGCGTGCGCCGACTGACCGAGCACAACCGCCACCAGATCCGCGCGTATGCGGTGCGCCTGCTGGGCCGTATGGGAGAGACGGCGGACATCCCGCGCCTGGAGCGGCTGTGCCTGAGCCGGTTCCTGGACGTCAAGTTTGCGGCGATTGGGGCCTTGGCGCAGCAGGGTGACTTCAAGCGGATCGAGATGCTGACCGAGTTCCTGGAGGCCGAGGATCAGCAAGCCCGCCTCCTGGCGGCCCGGGAGTTGGGCGAAACGGCCTACAAGCCCGCTCTGAAGCCCCTGGAGCGGCTCCTGGCGGCGCGCGACCTGTGGGAGCGGACAACGGCGGCGGCGGCCATGGTCCACATCCTGTCGGTGGAGGACTCCTGGCGAAGCCGCATCCTGGCCGAGGAAAAACCGCCCGCCCTAGACGACGCCATCACGCCAAGGCCGTAGAATCGCGCCGCCAGCACAAAAGGAGGTGGTGTTTTCGCCCGGACGGGGACCTAGTCCGCTCGTAAGACAACCCCCCGATTGCAATCGGGGGGAAATAGAATTTTCTCTTGACGGCTCTGGAGGGACCACTAAAATCACAAGACGCAACTAGCAGGAGGGTGCGGGTTGAAGGCGGCCTGTAGAGATCGCCGGCCGGCGCTTTTCGGGAGGAGGATACCTTGAGCACGCTAGGCAAGATTCTGACGGTGGTGGTCGTCGTGGTCGCAATCGCGGTGGCTGTCCTGGTTTCGCGCGAGTTCGTCAAGGGCAGGGATTGGAAAATGGCTTACGAGGACCAGGTGGCCCTGTTCGACGAGGCACTCGAGCAGCGAGACCAGGTCATCTCGCAACGCAACGAGTCGAAAAGCCAAACCGACGCCGACCGGGCCGGCCTCGTACAGCAGATTAACACGCTTGAGAACCAAGTCACGTTACTGGCGAACACCAACGCGATCCTGCGCAAGGACAACGAGAACCAGCAGGCGCGCCTCCAGGAACTCGCCCAAGGGCTCACCGACCTCAAGACCAACTATGAAGAAGTTGTCGCGATGATGAACGGATACCGCAGCGAACGCGACGGGGCACATAAGGCGGCCGATGACCTGCGGACCATGTACAGCGAACTGGAGAAGAAGCATCGGGTCACCCTCGATGACAGGCAGAAACTGACAGAGTTGTTGCGTGCGGCCCGCGAGCAAATCGCCGACCTCCAGGGGAAACTCGCCTACCTCGAGCAACAGGCCGGCGTCGAGTTGCCGAAAGAGGTCCCGCAGGTCCCGAGCGAGAAACTCGAAGGGCTCGTCGCCGAGGTGGATACGGCGGCGGGCGTCGCCCAGGTCAACCTGGGGTCCGACGACGGCGTCGTCAAGGGCATGGAGTTCTACATTTACGACCGCGCCCACAACCGGTATCTCGCAACGCTGACCATCGACAAGGTCTCGCACGACAGTGCCGCAGGGGAACTGAGCATCGTCCGCGGCACAGTGGGGAAGGGCAACCATGTCACGAATCGGTTCGAGTAGCGCGAGCGGCGTCCGGGTGGTCGCCCAGCCGATCAGCAACATCTACACGGTGCTGCTGATGATCGGGGCGATTGCCCTGATCGTAACGACGGTGGTGCTCTGTGTCAGCCTTTCGCGATACGGGCCGGGGCTGTCGTTCGGCGAGCCAGGCCCCGAGCCAGGCCCCGAGAAGGCACGGGACCAGCATTTAAGAGACGCCAAGGCGGAATTGGAGGCCGTGCAGAAGGCTCTCGGCCAATGGCCCGAGGAAGCCGTAGGCGGCACGGTGCCACCAGCCAGGGGGCCAGCCCCACCGGGGCCAGCGGCCGAACCCGTCGGCAAGTAGGATTCCGGCCGCTTGTCACCCCTGAGCGTAAGGGGCCGTCCTGCAAGCCGTAGCGGGATAGGCGTGCCCGCTCCATAGCGGGCCGAGGGGCCGGACCGGCGCGACGGAAACGCGCGACGCCACGTTCATTTCGGGGATCGGCATGATCTTCGACCGTATCATCGGTCTGTTCTCCGCCGACATGGGGATTGACCTTGGAACGGCCACGACGCTGGTCTATGTCCGCGGCCAGGGGGTCGTCCTGTGCGAGCCTTCCGTGGTTGCCGTCCACAAGGACACCGGCAAGGTCCTGCTGGACGGCATGGCCGTCGGCGAGATGGCCAAGAAGATGCTCGGCAAGACGCCCGGGTCGATCCTGGCGATTCGGCCGCTGCGCGACGGCGTCATCGCGGACTTCGACATCACCGAGTCGATGCTCAGTTACTTCATCCGGCGCGTCCACGGTCGCCGGAGCCTCATCCGCCCGCGCGTCGTCATCGCCATTCCGTCGGGCATCACCGCCGTTGAAAAGCGGGCCGTCCTTTCCAGCGCCGCCCGGGCCGGCGCCCGAAAGGTGTACCTCATCCAGGAACCCATGGCCGCCGCCATCGGCGCGGGCCTGCCCATCGAGGAACCGACCGCAAGCCTCGTCGTGGACGTGGGGGGCGGCACGACCGAAGTCGCCGTCATCAGCCTCGCGGATATCGCCTGCTCCGAAACCATCCGCATCGCCGGCGACGACATCGACAACGCCATCATCGAATACATGAAGCGGACCTACAGCCTCCTGGTCGGCGAACAGACCGCCGAACGCATCAAGATCGAGATCGGCAGTGCCTGCCCTCTGGAGGAGGAGATGGAAATGGAGGTCGGGGGGCGCGACCTCATCGCCGGCCTGCCACGCACCACGGTCGTCACCAGCCAGGAGATCCGTGATGCCATCGCCGAGCCTATCCAGGCCATGATCGAAGCCATCAAGCGGACACTCGAACGCACCGCGCCGGAACTGTCGGCCGACCTCGTGCACAATGGCATGAGCCTGTGCGGCGGCGGGGTGCTATTGAGGGGGCTCGACACCGTCTTCGCCCAGGCAACCGGCCTGAAGGTTCGCATCGCCGACGACCCGCTGACCGTCGTCGTCCGTGGGACCGGTATCTTCCTCGACCACCTCAAGCGCTGGCGCGGCACCACCGCCATCGAGACGAGCGACGAAGAACTCTAGCGGGCGGGCAGGTTGCCACCGAGTGGGTCTCGCTCCGGCAGCCCTCCGGACACAGATGGAGCAGGAGTTGCAGACGCCATGGCTCGCTCGTCTCGACGCCTTCGTCGCCTGAGGTTCCGCCGCCCTGCACGCCGGAGCACCGTTATGGCGTGTCTGCTGATGGTGGCCGGCGGGCTCCTGTTCCTGCCCGCGGCGTTCACCAATCACATCCGGGTCTGGGCGGGTCCCGCCTTCTCGCCGCTTCAGGGCGTCGCACAGGGGTGGACCCTCGACCTGGCCGAACAACTCCGCTATCCGCACAGAATTCCGGCGTCGGCGGAGCGAGCCGCCTCGCTCCAGGAACAGGTCGAGAAACTCGAGAACGCCCTCGCCCAGGCCGCCGCCCGCCTCGGCGAATACGAGAAGCGCCTCCGCGACCTGGCGCAGATCCGCGAAGGACTCGACGAACTGCCCTGCCGCGTGATCCCGGTCCGCATCGTCGCCCCCGAGGTGGCTGGCGGCCGCGCAGGCGCACGCCTGGCCGAAGGGTCCGAACACGGCGTCCGCAGGGGCAGCGCCGTCGTCGCGCGGCACCTGAACCAGGGCGCCAAGGCGGGCCTCGAGTCCGGCGAGCCGGTTCTGACGGCCGCCGGCCTCATCGGCATCGTCGATCAGGTCGGACCTTTGATGAGCACCGTCCGATTCCTGACGGACCCGCGGAGCAAACTCATGGTTCAGGTCGTCATGCGCCGCGGCGACAAATGGCGCGCCGGTCCCCAGGGGCTGGCCGAGGGAACCCAAGACGGCGCCGCCCTCAGACTCAACCACATCGGCCGCGCCGGCGACGTCCGGGTCGGCGACTTCGTCGTCACCAGCCCGTCGCCCGAGTCGCCCTTGCCGCCGTATCTGATCGTGGGACGCATCGTTCGCTGTGAACTCAAGCCGGCCGCCTTGTTCTACACCATTGAAGTCGAACCCCGCGTCGCGCCGGGCAAGATTCGTGAAGCGTACGTCCTGGCGCCGACCGCACGGCACGCAGGGGTGCTCGGAGAACCTTAACAAACCGGTTTTGATTGGGAGTCACCGGTGCGGTGGGTCGTCGTCGCCATTCTGGCGTATCTCTGTCTGGTGGTTCAAACTACGCTCTTCCGGCCGGGGATTCTGGCGATCGAGATTGACGGTCACTGGGCGCGGCCGGACCTCATTTTGATCCTCGGCGTCTTTCTCGCCCTCTGCCTGGAACCCCACGAAGTGTTCGTTGTCGGATGGTGTTTCGGGCTGGCCTCCGACCTCATCGGAGTGGCCGGGCGTCTCGGCACCGGGGCGCTGCTGTTCTGCCTGGTCCTTTACCTTATTAGTTTCCTCCGCACCGGCGTCTTCGCGGCGCGGGTGGCGGTCCAGTTTCTGCTCTGCCTCGCCACCGTGTTCGCGGTCCACTGGGGCTGGTACGTGGCCACGCGGTATCTGGAGGCGGCGCCGCTGTGGGTGGGGCGGTCGGCCGAAGAAGCGTTTCTCGACGCCCTGTATTCGGCCTTTTTGGCGCCCTACCTGTTCTGGCTGGCCCTGCGCCTTCGCGAGCCGATGGGCCTGCCGGCGGGGTCATTGTCGGGCTGAGAACAACCGTCGGCGGCGCCAACCACCCCTTGATTTCGGCCGGATTCAGCCCTACGATACAGCCTGGCGGCCGACTTCCTGAAGACGGATTCTCATGTACGCTACGCGCCTAAAAGCGGTCCTTGTCGTCATCGGGTTGGGCGCCCTCGTCCTGCTGGTCAGCCTGTTCCGCCTTCAAGTCCTCGAGGGCTCGCGCTATCGCGACGAGGCCGACGAGCGCCTGAAGCGGCCGCCGGGTTTCCATCCGACGATTCGCGGCACGATCTACGATCGGAACGGCGTGCCGCTGGCCCAGGACACCGGGGCGTCGGACGTCGCCATCTACTTCCCGTTCCTCAAAATGAGCGACAACTTCTGCGCCCGCATGGCGCGCCGGTGGGGTGTTTCAAAGGTCGAGGCCCGCCTTCGCGTCAAGCGGATGTGGACGGAACTGGCGCGCCTGACCGAAGTGCCCCCGGACGAATTGGCTCGGCGCGCCGAGACGATACGCCGGCGCGTCGAGGTCATCCGCCGGACCGTCGCCGAGCGCCACGGCCGGCGCATCCTCGTCCGCGAGGAAAACTTCGATATACGCAAACCGGTCAACGAGCAGGGGAGCAGCAGCATCCCTCACCCCCTGGTTCACCTTGTCGACCTCAAGACGGTCGGCCGCATTGGCACACGGCCGGAGGCGTTCCCCGGCCTCATCGTGGTGGAAACCCGCAAACGCGAGTATCCGCACGGCGGTGTCGCCCCGCACGTGGTCGGGCGGCTCGGAGAGGTCACGAGCGAGGAACTCGGGAACCCCGAGGACATCAATGAATCCTACCTCCCCGGCCATCTCAAACGGTACTGGCCCGGCGACTCGGTCGGACGAAGCGGCGCCGAAGCGGCGCGCGAAGAACTCCTTCGCGGCGAGCGCGGCATCTATCAAAAGGGGATCGACGGAAACTTCCTGGAAGACATCCCGCCGGTTCCGGGGCAGGACATCCACCTGACGATTGACATCGCCCTTCAGGCCGACGTCGAAGCACTCCTCGATGAACCGCCCTCCGTGCCGCCCTCTACGCGCATCTGCGGCGCGGCCGTCGTCCTGGACTGCAGGACCGGCGAGGTCTTAGCCCTGGCCTCGGCGCCGCGGTATGACGTCCGCTTCTTCAACACCGACTATCCCGACCTGGTGCGGGACCCGGCCGGCCCGCTCCTTCACCGGGCCATCGCCGGTCAGTATCCGCTCGGCTCCGTCTTTAAAGCCGTCACCACCGTCGCCGCCCTTCACGAAGGCGTCCTGACGCCCCAAACGGTCCTCGAGTGTGACGGCGTACTCGACCGCGACCATCCGAACCGCTTCCGCTGCCACGTCTTCCTCTCGCGTGGCTACGGGCACGGCGCGCTCGATTTGAGGGAGGCCGTCAAGCGGTCGTGTAACGTGTACTTCTACCAGGTGGGGATGCGTCTCGGCACGCAGGGAGGCACGGGCCGGACGGACTTCGACTTGGCGCGGCGGCAACTCATCAAGTGGGCCGAGCGATTCGGCCTCGGCCGACCCACGGGAATCGGCCTCCCCGGTGAAGCCGCCGGTCGCATCGATGTCCGCGACGTGCGGAACCTCGCCGTCGGCCAGGGCGAACTCCTGGTGACGCCCATCCAGGCCGCGCAAATTTACGGCCTGGTCGCAAGCGGCGGGCGCATGCCCCCGCTGCGCCTCGTGCGGGAATTGGCCCCGCCGACCGAGGAACGACGCATCGGCCTCAACCTCGACCCCAAACTTATGGCCTTCGTCCGAAGTGCATTTGCCGCCGTCGTCAACGAACCGGGCGGCACAGGATACGGCAGGGCCAACCTGCCCGACGTTCGCATCGCCGGCAAGACCGGCACGGCCGAGGCCGGAAGCGGCGAGGACCACGCCTGGTTCGTCGGCTTCGCGCCGGCCGAGAACCCGCGCATCGCCTTTTCGGTCATCGTGGAACACGGCGGACCTGGCGGCGAAGTGGCAGGCCCCATCGCGCGCGAAATCGTCCGCGCCTGCAAGGCACACGGCTACCTGGACGAGGAACCTGCCCGCGCCGTGACGGAGAACCCCACCGAGCAGCCGACGCCGGCGGCCTCCGTCCGTCCGGTTGGTTAACCGTCGGCCTTCAATTCTGCCAGCAGTTGCTGCGCCGTCCGCCCCGTCAAGGGATCCACAGCGTCGGGGGCGATTTCGGCGAGCGGCTCCAACACAAACCGCCGCCGGCGCAGACGCGGGTGTGGAATCGTCAAGGTATCCGTCTCGAGGACGGCATCCGCGTAGAGGAGGATGTCCAGGTCGATTGGGCGCGGGCCCCAGCGCGGCCCCTCGGCGCGGCCGAGGCAGCGCTCGATCCGCTTCAGTTCCGAAAGGAGCGCCTCGGGCGCCAGGTCCGTCTCGATCCGCGCAGCGCCGTTGAGGAAAGGCCCCTGTCCCGGCGGCCCGCCGACCGGCTCGGTCTCAATAAACCGGCTCACGTCCTCAACGTGAATCGACGGATGGATCTCGAGCGCCCGAAGCGCCGCCTCGAGATTGGCCCGGCGGTCACCCAGATTCGATCCCAGGCCCAGATAGACGGTGGTCATGTGTCCAATCAAAGCGCGAGGCGTTTGATGCGCGCGGCCGCTTCCTCCAGGACTTCTTCTTCGACCGTCAGAGCCATCCGCACGTAGCCTTCGCCGTGCGGGCCGTAGCCGACGCCCGGCGTCGTCACGATGTCGGCCTCCTCAAGGAGCCGGTCGGCGAAGGCGGTCGAATCGGTTCCCTCCGGGCACGTGACCCAGGCATAGAAGGTCGCTTCGGGCCGGTTGACCTCAAGTCCTACCTCCCCAAGCGCCCGGATGAGCGTGTCGCGCCGGCGCCGATATATCGCCCGGATTTCGTGAACCTCGGGCCGGTCGTAGCCATCGAGCGCCGCTGCCCCGGCGCGCTGCATCGCGCCGAAGACGCCGTTATCCATGTTGCTCTTGAGTTTGACGAGGCTGGCGATTACGTCGGCGCTGCCCGCGACCCATCCGACGCGCCAGCCGGTCATGTTGAACGTCTTCGAGCACGAATGGAACTCGACGGCCACGTCGCGGGCGCCGGGGACCTGGAGGATGCTTGCGGGTGGTTCCTCGAAATAGACCTCGCTGTAGGCGGCGTCCTGGGCGATGAGAATCCCGTGCCGGCGGGCCCACGCGACGGCCTCTTCGTAGAACGCAAGCGGCGCAGACGCCGCCGTCGGATTGTTCGGGTAGTTCAGGTAAATGACCTTCGCCCGTTCGAGGACTCCGGCGTCGAACGCCGCAAGGTCCGGCAAATAGCGCCGCGCGGCCGTGATGGGGAACCGCACGACTTCGCCGCCGGCAAACCGGAGGCTCGAATTATAGACCGGATACCCCGGGTCCGGCGACAGGCCGACGTCGCCCGGGTTCATCACCGCGAGCGGCAGGTGCGAGAGGGTATCCTTCGACCCCTGGGCGGGCAGGATCTCCGTGTCCGGATCGAGATGGACGCCGAACCGCTTCTCGAACCAGCGCGCGATGGTTTCCCGGAAGGCTGCGTCGCCCCGGTCCAGCGCGTATTGGTGCGTCGCGGGGTCGGCCACGGCGCGCTGGGCCGCCTCGATGATAAAGTCGGGCGTCGGCCGGTCGGGGTCGCCGATGCCGAGGTTAATCACCGGTCGCCCCGCCGCGATGGCCGCCTTCTTCTTCCGGTCGATCTCGGCAAACAGGTATGGCGGCAGGGCCTTCAGCCGGTCGCTTCGGGTCTGCATCACTCGTTTATCCCCTCCTCTTGGGGCGCAGGAAACCTCACCCGCGGGCCTCTCCCGACTCAAGGACGAGCATTCTAGACACCCCTCGGTGCACCGGCAAGGCGAAAAAGGGCACATGTGCGCCATAGCAGCACACAAGCGCCGGCAAAAAGGGTTGCTTGAGGCGCGGTCGTCCGGGTGTCCGCGGGCATTTGGCGCGTGCATGTCGTCGTCGGCCTCGGCTTCAGCATAAAACCTCGCCGCCCGGCGGCGGGCAAGGACGCTCGCGGCTGGTTGGACATATTGCGCATGGCCGATATGTTGGCGGGCGATTTGGGGTGGGTTTTGGCGGATTTTGGCCCGATTTGGAGGCCAAATTGAGCCTGGCGCTAGCGCCAGGGGGGTTTGAGGGCTGAAGTGTTAAGATGGGCAAGGCCGAATCGGGCGCTTTTTTCGACTTTTTTT